>JBAZBZ010000013.1:2672-71030 GCA_041671145.1 Bacteroidales bacterium
GATGAGCTTGCAATATTGAACAAAGCTGAAATAAATGCTTTGAAAAGTATATTCAGTAAGGATTATATTAAGGTTCGACATCCTTTCGATAGGAAGCCGATTGTAAGCTCACGAAGAGCCAACTTTTTAGGAAGTACAAATAAGATTGGATTTTTAAATGATGAAACTGGTTCTGTACGTTGGCTTTGTTTTGAAATAATCGGTATTGATTGGAATTATAGCACCGATGTTGATATTAATTTAGTTTGGTCGCAAGCTTATACTTTATTTAAAGAGGGCTTTAAATATGAGCTTAACGCAGAAGAAATACAGGAAAACGAAAAAGCAAATAAAGAATTTATAAATGAAACAGCAGAAATGCAATTGATAAATGAATATTTTGAACCGGCAACAAAAGAAAGCCATGAGTCATGTTTGCCTGCAACCAAAATACTAAAGCTTTTTCAGTTTAAAAATAACAATATAAATAAAATGAGCATTGAAAGCATTGGTAAGGCAATGAAATTTTTGGAATTTGAACGTGGCAATTATTATGTAAAAGAGCGAGGTAATCAATCAAAGGGATATTATGTAAATTATATTAATCCAACAGATAAAATGTTATTAAATGAATAAAAGAACTTGCTTAACTTACTTAGTATTTCTGTTTGTGCCTATTTTATTATGTTTTTAGGTAAGTAAGGTTTGTTTATTTAAGTTACTTAATAGTTACTTGGTTACTTATATTGATAAATAAAGGATTTTAACTAAGTAATCAAGTAGGTAAAGTAAGCTACTTTTTTAATTTTTAAAATATGAATTATGAGTAAAAGATTAACAACAAAGGAATGTAAATTTTGCGGAAGAGAATTTGAAGCAAAACGAATTGATGCAATGTATTGCGGGAACACCTGCAAACAATATGCTTATGAAAATAAAAAAAAGTATAATTATAGTAGCTTTGCAAAATTACTTAATGACAAAAAAATAATCCATGAAACATATATAAATGTTTCTAAACATTTCATTAAAATTTTAAAAAAAGATTATGCTGATATTCCCATTGGCTTTCTTTATGATTTAATGATGCGAGCTGCAAAATTTGTTGATTCAAATAAAAATAAAAAGTTATGGAATTGTTATATTTTTAAAAATGATTTTGTAAAGCTTTTAGGTATAATGGTAAGTTTTCATAGTGCCGCTCAATTAGGAACTCTATCAAAAACCAATTTGATGTTGAATATCGAATTATTTGAAGAAGAAATAAGTCGCTGCGAAGAGTTTAAGGATAGTTATTTTTGATAGAACTGAATGTTCATACAAATTTGAATAATTCAATACAAAGTAAATAAAATGCCAAACATCAAAAAATAATTTATAGTTCTACATATCAAGAGCACACATTTTTAATATGTATTTCTCTGAAATTAAAATTGAAGTATAGATTTAAAATATCCAAATGCTTCATTCACTAAAAGCTTTCTGTCTAAAAACAGATTTGAAAGTTCACAAGTAATTTCTGGCGTTAATGTGCATGAATGACATGCTGCTAAATTCAATTGCGAAACACCTTGTCCTTCTGATTCCATACAAATAGGGTCAGAAGAACAGTCGTTGGCTCTGTTGATTGCACTTCTAATAATTTCATTCAGCTTTTCTAAGTCGTTACACAAGTTTGCAAGACCACCTAAATAACCGTCTGTGCCGTCAAATGCAGATATAAGAAAGCCATGCATTGTATCACTCACATACAAGCGTTCCTGTATAGAAGATGCCGGATAGCCACACACATACTCCAACTCACGAATGAGTATATGTGATAGTGTGTGAATGAGAACTTTTCTCGGTGTCAAAGTCCTTGCAATGATTTTATGATACTGCCACGAAGAATTCTTTGCATTCTTAATTAAGATTTTTGTTCTCTCAATTACATCATCCTGTAATTCCCAACGGTTTAATTTATCTTTGTCCAACACAAACAAAATTCCTTCACCATAGCTTTCAATTCCGGGAAGTAACTTTGTGTCAAAATTATTTTTAGAAACTGATTGTCGTTTTACAAGATAATCTTGATTGAAAATATTATCCTCTTGCAAAATCGAATCAACATCAATTGGCTCTTGTCGTGTGAAGGAAGTTTGAACAGTTATCTTCTTCAACTTTTCAAGTTTTACCAACTTTTCAAAACCGAAAGTTTGTGTTAAGCATTCAAGCAATCTGAATTTTAGTTGATTGTTTTCAGGATGTTCACCTTTCAACAAATAATTGTATTCAGTTTCTCTAAAAACAATATCAGGAATGAAGGTTACATTTCCGGTTTGTAAATAACTTCTTAAAACATCTTTTGGGATTTTTTTAGTGATACTGATATTCTTAATTATTTCTTCCGTTGAGAATTCTCCGCTGTCAATCAAATTATCAATTTCAATACGAACCTCACCTGTAATAGGGGTTTGCATTTCAGGAATGTAAATACTGCTTAATGAGTTTGCATAATAAACGCTGTTGCTTGTCTTAACAACAACTTTTGTTTGCTGTTTACATTCTTCATCAGCCCACTTTCCATTTGTCATTCCCAACCAATATTTTTTTCCGAAGCAATCTGTTTGATAATTGAAAATACCTTTCAATGTTCTCACAGCTTTACAGGTCTTGCACACAACACGAATACCCGTTAACTCTGTATTCTCCTTACTTATTTCATAACGTAAATCTTGCGACTGGCAACAAGTTCTTGACAAATCAATTTGAGGTCCTTGCGGTTTCACATTTGAAGTTTCATCGTCTGCATTATCATCTTCAATATCCGTGAGGTCTTCGGGTAAAAATGTGTTCCAATGTTTCCAAGGTATGTCATGAATATGTCCGTCTTTACAAGTCATAACGAAACGAATTTGCTCTAATACCTCTTCATTGCAATCAGGATTAGAACACTTAGGTGGATTAAAATAATCAATCTTTTTACCTGCTGCAACCCATCGCCTTTTCCATTCGTTATAATCTGCAAACCTATTGCATTTTGAATGCGGACAATAAAACCATTTTGAAAAATAGTTTGCACTCGGTCTTACTTGATCGGTGAAAGAATTTTTATCCGTTGGAATTTGAACAATATGCCTGATGTTCGGGAAGCGATTTTTCAAACGATTCAACAATCTATCATCTTTAATGATATATGTTGAAAGTCGGTTTGCTAAATCTTTGTACTGCCAATTATCAAATGTCTCAATGATAATTGAACAATCTTGTGTTTCGATTAGAGAACCAACGCCTCCGTAATTTGAAATCAGCTTACTTCTTCCGTGTTTTATTTTATCGTTTGGCATTTCTTATTGTTGTTTAATAAATATTTCTGCATTTGGTTCAACATTCCTCATGGATTGCATTGCTACTAAAATATCATCTTCACTTCTTTTGTCTTGAACCGATTTCATTAAAGATTTTTCCGGATGCTGATACCAAAAGAATTTTAAATCGTTCACTGCATCAACTCTATATTGCCAATTTTGAATAAAGTATTCAATCTTCAAAATAATGTTTGAGAGTTCCTGTGCTACGAAAGGATGATTTCTAAATAGTTCAGGAAATTGATTTTGCAATTGTGTTTTCGCATTAGTTTGCATGAAAGCATTTGCCATATTATTTGCAGCGAAATTCATTTTATGTCGGAAGTATGCAACCATCAAAGTGAAAAGCATTTTGTCCAAAGCACTGTCGGCAAATGGAGTTACGCTCAATGGTTCAACTTGCTTGTAAAAAGTTTTATGGAACTGAACAAAATCTTCAAAGTAAGAAAGGTCTCTTGTGTTGAATGGGTCAAACATTGTTGTTACAAGTCCTTCGTTCTTTCTCGCTACACGACTGCTTGCCTGAATATACTCTGCTGTGTTAGGTGGCATTCCATTCATTACCATTATTCCCAATCGTCCAACATCTAAACCCACGCTAATCATATTCGTTGCTAAAACTAAATCGTATGCTTTATGTTCTTTCAAACTTCCGTCAAATTGAATATCCAACTTATCAAGATTCTTTTTGATTCTTTCGTTTGGAATTCTGCTTGTGAGTTCAAGATTTCTGTATGAAAGTTTCCAATAGTTGTAAGTCAGGTCGCCTTGATTTTTCAAGCGTCTTACCTGCAATTGTTGAATTATAGGTTTTAACTCTGAAGAAATTTTATTTGAGAACCTCCCGATTTCCTTCAAACTTTTGAAGTAAGAAAGCAAAGTCCAAAACTGGTCTGCATCTTTTTTATCTGCTGACTGTTCCCAAATTTCTATTCGAGCATAAAGCAATGCAGAAAGTAATTGCAAGTTTGTCATCACTGTTGTTTTTCCTGTTGGCAAAATACCAATGTATTTTCTTTTGCTTTCTTCTAATGTTTTTGAAAAAAATGTGTCATCAGAGTTTGTTGCGTATTGAGGAAATATTCTTGCTTCCCTTCCGTAAAGTCCTTGAATTTGTGCTTCAACATTTTTTACTGTTGCAGTTGAAGCAATGATTTTTGGTTTCTGATTTTCGTTTGTGCAAAGCGAAAGAATTACATTTTCAAACAAGCCAACTAAACTTCCTAAAGGTCCATTCAGTAAATGCAACTCGTCTTGAATTATAAGTTCGGGTTTGCGATTTCCTCCATAATTGAACAAAGTAGTTGCTTCACCATTCCAAGCAAGCGAAGCGAACTTATCAACTGTTCCAAATAAAATTGTCGGTGGTTTGTGATAAATGTCATCATCAACCAAAACAAGTGGTAACCCTCCTTTCGTTTCATTGTAATTGCACTTTGGGTTTAAGCAATGTGATTGAAGATGATTATTGATTCTATGCCCTACTGAATATGTTGCATCTTTATTGTTGATTCTTGAAATTATTTTTGAATTACACCACTGGCAATTTGTAAGTTGAAAAGGATTGATTGCTTTTCTGCCATCAAAATTTTTATCGTTAAGTTTCTTAAGAAGAAAATTGTATTTTTCTTTTGCTATTTTAATGCTGTTGGGAATAGTTGCTTTTCCAATCCAAAATCCAATGGAAATTTTCTCGCTGCCTAAATCTTTTTGATGTTGCCTAATAAACTCACAAGCCAAAATCAATTTTGTCGCTCTTTCAAATTGTTGTGCAGAAAGCAAACGCAAAGTGTATCGAATGATAATGTTTACACCATCGTATTGTTTAGGAAAAGTAACCCGTCTCCAAAAAATCAAAAATGCTGATATTGCTAAATATGCCTCTGTCTTTCCGCCTCCGGTGGGGAAATAAAGCAAATCAACAAGGTCTTTGTCTGTGCTATTTGGCTCAACGAATGAAGGAATACATTGCAAGATAAAAGCTAACTGAAAAGGTCTCCAACTAGGTTCTCCTTTTCCATTTGGAAAATTTGCTGTTGAATATTCGTTGTATGTGAGTTGCATATTTCCGTTTCTCTCAAAAACCTCAAAACCGTCTTTCTTGTTAAAGTGCCATTCGCTTTGAAACATCTGAATGTAAATTGCTGTATTCGCTAATTGAAATGCTTTGTAAGCATTATCATTTTGAGAAAGCAACTGAATTCCTTTTTCAATTCTTCTGTGAATCTCTTTGCATTTCTGAATATTCTTTTCTCCATATTCATTATCATCTGCGTTGCCGCTTTCATCTTTTATCCAACTCAAATAAGCATCAGCAATTTTTTGAAGATTGCTAATTACTTTATTCTTATCGTTGCCAAATGATGAAAGGTTTTTGATATTCAAAATTTCATTTGCAATTTTATCTGTCTCTGTGCTTTGGTTTTTCACATTGTATGAAGGAATAAAAGTGGTCTTTATCCAACTCGGTTTACTCTCATCTTGTTCGCAATTCTCCCAAGTGCAAGAAGTGTTGTGTCCGATGCCATACGCCAACTTGTTTTTGAATAAGTAGTCAAGCATTTTATCTTCTGCGGTCTTGTAAAGATGTGGTCTGTAATCACGGAAGGGCAAAAGAAAATTACTGTTGACTTTTATTTCAGTTTGGAAAAGTGCCAACTGATTTAATTTTTCTTTTGAAAGTGCAAACTGGTCTTTCTTATGAGCAAACTTGTTTTCAATAACTGCTTTTATAAAATACTTGTCTGCATTCGTGTTGTGAAGTTTTAAATGCAAAACTAAATTGTCTTTATTGTCTTTGTGCCAATTGTCTGAATTTACATTGGGAACATTTGAAAGATTTATTTCAATGTGATTATTTTCTGTATTCAGCAAATCGGCAATTTTTATATCAACTGGAATTTCATTTTTAAATCGTTTGTATTTGTCTTTGAAAAAAAGTTTTGTGAGGTGTTTGAATATTGCAGAATTCCTGTGGTCTGCTGACATTGATTTAAAAGCAGATTGTAAAAGCAAATATTCGGTTGTTACTTTTCCTTTCTTTTTGCGTTTTATTTCGTGTCGTTGTCTTAGCGTTTTGGCTTTCTCGTCAAAAGTTACGAATTGGTCAAAGCCAAATTGAGTAAGCAAATTCAAATCGCTTGCTGTGTAATGTAAAATAATTTCTTCGGCTTTTGCTTTCTTGTAATTGCCAAATGAAACTATCAAGTTGAGTTCACTACAACTTTTGTTTACGCTAAATGAAAAGCCAAAGTGAGAAGGGAAGAAAGCATTTGAACTTGACTTTGGAACTGTGTCGGGTTCTTCATCCACATCATCTTCACTTTCGCTTTTTTCTTTTTCATCTTCATCTGATGGAGTAATTATGGCTTTGTCAATTTCAGAATCATTATCATCATCTTGTATGAATTCGCCCTTTCCTGTTTCAGAATCATCTGTTACAATTTGTTTTGGAAAAAGGATTGCTGAAAAATATCGTTGAAGCGGTTTGCCTTCAATAATCTCATTGGAAAAATCAGCATCACAAAGAAAAATATCAGAGCCGGGTCCGATTAATTCTTTTTCAATCCTATCAATTATTTTATTTCGGTTTTCAAGATAGCTCATAATTCTAACTGTTGAAAATTGTTTAGTTCTATTTGTTCATTATCTTCTTTATAAACTTCTTTCACTTTTATTGTTTGCAGTGGCATATATTCATCAACGAAGATTTTTAGCGTAGTTGCAGTAAATTTTAACTTGGTTAATATTTCACCAATTATTTTTTCTTTCAAAAATAATTTTATCTCTTGTTTAATTCCTCTACCCAAAGCTATCATTGTACTGTTATATATAGATTTTGATTTCCGAATTGGAGCTAAAAGTAAATCAATTTCTTCATCTTTTTTAGTATGAAACTTTAATCTAAATATTGCTTTTATGTCAGAATTGAACATCGGAAATTTTCTGCACCCATTAAAATAACTTTCAACTGTTGCAGGCAAAACTCTTAACCCATTTGCTTTTAGCATTGCGTATAATGAATTTGAGTATGTTTGTTTTAGTTCTGTTAGAACTGCCAACCAATATTTTGAATGTTCTTCAACCTTTCCAAAAACTTCCGAATCTGTTTCAACCGCCACTTGATAAAGATTTTCGGCAAAATGTTCTCTTGGATAAGTTCTGATTTTATCTCCAATTTTTATTTGCGAAAGATATATTTTTAGCAAATCCCCATTAGCTGTATATATTGTTTCGTTGCTATCTATGTATTCTATTTTGTTATTAGCATAAGTAATTTTGAAAATACATTTTTCTGGTAATTCATCTAAAAGTATATCTGATTCTTCCTTATAATTTTCATATACCCTTTTACTCCAGTCATCTATTCGGTTCACAATATTTTCAATTGTTTGGCTCACATGAATAGGTAAATCAGGAATTGGTACATAAGAAATACCGCAAATATTTTTGCGGTCATCACTCCTAACTTCTTCTTCTATTAATTGTTTGCGTTTTTGTAATTGGCTTTTGTAAAGTTGATGCTCTTGTTCATATAAAACAAGTGATACTTCTATTTGAAGATTGTATATAAAATCAAAATCCTTCTTTCCGTTAAATGAATAGAAAATTATTTTTTTATAGATATTGAGATTTCTTTTTAGCTCAGCAAGAGAAATGATTTTAATTCTTTTGTTTCGTATTATTTGAGTTAAAAAGTCAATATCATTTGTGTCTGCAATAATTGTTTCTCTTTCTGTTATTTTATTTAGAAAATCTTTAAAATAAATAAACTTGAGCTGTTTTGTTTGCAAGTAATTTAAAATTTCAGATAAAATTGTTTTCGGATTATTGCCAGCTATAAAATCGGTTGTATATCCGTCAGCATTGCTCAATGCGTTTTCTAATTCACGATTAATATTAGTTCTTTCAATTAAATTATTAAATGATTCAGACTGAATGTTATTTAAAGCAATTCTTAAAATATTTCCATATGTTTTAAGCTCTATGTTAAATTGAGTTTTCAAATAATTAATTTTTTCATCAAATGTTTTGATGAGCGTTTCAAAATCGGTATCCCTTATTTCGTGGACTTCTATCATAGCATATTGATTAAATCTATTTCTTCTTTATACCAATTCCAACAAGGAACTTGATTATATTTATTTAAATTAGATGTGTTAGTTAGCATAATTAAATTAAAACCAAAACGATTTTTATCTTGAATTATATGTTCAATCTCTGTTTCCTCTGTGTTATAAACAACTATCGTATCAACTTTTGTTTGTTGTTGTATGATTTTATCGTAGCACACTTTGTATTTGGGAACGAAATACATTATTGAATCAGGCAAAGCAGGAATTGATTTTGTTTCGTGCGAATTGCTTTCTTCTCTTGGATTTGGAAAATACGTTGTTGGAATTTTGTTTTTCACTTCCAATAAATCGTAAAAGGTTTTTGGTGCTATAAAAACTGATTTGCGCTCAAAATGAGTTTGTAAAAAATCTGTTTTCTGATTGTTTAACTCTTTAAAGAAATTTATATAATTGTTTATTGTTCGTTCTGAAATACCTGTATCTACTTCAACAAAACTTTTTGCGATAGAATCATAAGTTAAATCAGGTAATATGGTTTTTGTCGATTCTGTATACTTAAATCTTTTTCTTTGTTCTTCGATTAACGTATAACGGTTATTGTCTATTCCTAAAACTCTATAATATTTGTTATCTCTGTTTCTCTTGAGTCTCTGTCCGACTTCAAAACTTGGAGGTAGGTCAGCATAATTTAGGTAAATATCATTTGCTAATTCAATAAAAAGATGTTGACCTATTTTCCTTAAAGTATTATCAGAACACTGAAAATTAAAATGAACTGGCTTTTTGTTTTTATAATGTTCTATAATTATCTTGAGAGTAAGAACAAAAAAATTATCATTGAGTTTTAAATCAAGTGTCTCAATATTTTGATACTTATCCCAAACAGCTTGATAATATGTTCTATTTAGTAACATTAGTTTTTTATTTTGATATGGAAAAAATTGATGCTTTTTATATCATTATCAAATTTAATAATTTATTTTCCAATAATATTTTATTTAAAGAAAATTTACTTGTAATAAAAAGAACAAATAAATTATAATTTAATAATAATTTCATTAAATCCTTTTGTTAATAATGCTTTTAGCAAATATGGCAAAGTATAATTTGTTGAAATATACCAATAATATACCAATAATCTACTAATACAAGTAATTTTCGATAAATTTATATACTCGTAATTTACTGATAACACTATTTTTGATTAAATTTTCAGGATATTTTGATTAAAAATTCAATTTTTTTAAAGTTTTTGGGGGAATATTTGAGTTTTTTCTATCTCATTTGAATTTTGAGTGATAAACGCCAATTATTTTATATATTTGAAGCGAATCAATCAATAATTTTTTTCTAATGACATCCGAATCAGAAAAAGTAACAAGAGAAAAAAGGATTGACCTACAGTTAAAAGCTACTGGGTGGCTTATTATTCATTATACGGAAGGAATGGACTTATCCGTTCTGACTAATCACGCTATTGAAGAATTTCAAACTGCAAATGGTCCTGCTGATTATGCTTTGGTGGTTAATGGCAAATTATTCGGAGTTGTTGAAGCAAAAAAACTTGAAGTTGGTGCTCAGAATGTTTTGGAACAAGCCAAACGTTATTCAAAAGGTGCAGAAAATACAATCGGCGAATGGAATAAATTTCATGTTCCATTTTTATATTCTTCAAATGGTGAGTTGATTTATTATTTGGATGCAAGAGACAGCAAAAACTTAAGCCGACAAATTTATAGTTTTCATACGCCTGAAGCAATAGAAACTTTATTTAATACAAAAATAGAAACTGCTTTGCAATGGCTAAAAGACAAACCAATTAACACTCCCGGATTAAGACCTTATCAAAAAGATGCAATTCAATCTTATGAGAATAATTTAGAAGAAGGCGAACGCCTGATGTTATTGGCAATGGCAACAGGAACAGGCAAAACATTTACAACGGTAAATCTTGTTTATCGAATGCTTGCATCGGGTTATGCAAAACGAATTTTGTTTTTAGTGGACAGAAAATCTTTAGCTGCACAAGCTGTTACTGCTTTTGCTTCTTTCGACACTCCCCGAAATATTAAGTTCAAAGATGAGTACGAATTATATTCTCAACGATTCAGAAAAGACGATTTTGAAGGAGAAGCATACGACCCTACTGTTTTACCAAATTCATATCTCACGAATCCTGACGGCAGTAAAACATTTCTTTATGTTTGTACTATTCAACGAATGGCGATTAATTTATACGGAAAATCTGCTGCATTTTATGATAATGAAGAAGTCGAGGACGATGCAGAAGAAAAATTAACAATTCCTTCTCATGCTTTTGATTTGATTATTGCAGATGAGTGTCATCGTGGTTATACTTCAAAAGATACTAATGTTTGGCGAGATGTGTTAAATCATTTCGATGCCGTTAAGGTTGGTTTAACTGCAACCCCTGTTTCACATACAGTTGCTTATTTTAAAAAACCTATTTTTAATTATCCTTTGCAACAAGCTATTGACGAAGGTTATTTAGTGGACTATGATGCGGTTGCTATTGATTCAAAAGTTTTAATGAATGGAGCTTTTCTTAAAGAAGGCGAACAAGTTGGAATGATTGATACTATAACCGGCAGAGAAAAAATAGACCAACTGGAAGACGAAAGAGAATTTACATCAACGGAAATTGAAGAAAAGATTACCGCTCCCGATACCAATCAAAAAATAATTGAGGAATTAAAAAAATATGCTGATGAATTTGAAGCAGAAAGAGGAAGATTTCCAAAAATATTAATTTTTGCTTCTAATGATATGCCAATGATTTCACACGCTGATAGAATAGTGAGCATTTGCAAATCGGTTTTTAATCGTGGTGATGATTTTGTCGCAAAGATTACAGGAAGTCCAACAGTTGACCGTCCGCTAAAAAAGATTAAGGAATTCCGTAACCGACCAAATCCTAAAATTGTCGTTACAGTTGATATGTTGAGTACAGGTGTTGATATTCCTGCTCTTGAATTTATTGTTTTTCTTCGACCCGTAAAATCACGTATCCTTTGGGAACAGATGTTAGGAAGAGGCACTCGTAAATGCGATGATATTGGAAAAACTCACTTTGTAATATTCGATTGTTTTAATGGCACATTGATTAAATACTTTAAAAATGCAAGTTATAATTTTAAAATTGACCCACCCGGAACGGACACTGTTACAATAAAAGAATTAATTGAAAAAATATATAACAACGAAGACCGCAAGGCAAACGCTAAACGTTTAAGTAAACGTCTTCATCGAATCGAGAAAGACATGAGCGGAAATGCACGTGATAAATTTAAAACATATATTCCCGATGGCGATATGGGTAAATTTGCGGAATATTTGTCGAAATTCTTTGATAATTATAAATAATGGCAAAATCGTTTAACGACATATTTGAAAGTTTTTCAAGCGTTATGGAGCTTCTTAGAAATGAGAAATTCCAAGACCTGTTGGTAAATTATGAACGTGCTAAAAAAGTTTTCATTGTTGGCTATGATGTGAAAGACGAAGTGAGTTCAATGGTTTTGTTTGAAGCAGAAGACAAGTATGGATTAAAACCCGAAGATTATTTAATTTCTTTCTCGGAATTTATAAAACAAAATGAAAAAGAAATTGAAGCAATTTCAATAATTTTAAACAAACCGAAGGACTGGAACACAAAAGTTTTAAATGAGCTAAAGCAAAAGCTGAAAGAAAACAAATACGATGAATCGAACTTACAAAAAGCCCATAAAATTGTTTATCATAAAGATACAGTTGATATAATAAGCATGGTAAAACATGCCGTAAAAGAAACAGAACCTTTGCTAAGTACTGATGAAAGAGTGAATCAGGCAATTCAGAAAGTAACAGAAGGAAAACAACTGAATGATGAACAACAAAAATGGATGGAGTACATTAAAGAACATCTGAAACAAAATATGACATTAGATGAAAATGACTTAAAGGAATTGCCGGTGTTTACAGATAGAGGAGGGTTTAACAAATTCAAAAAAGTTTTTGCCGGAAAATATGAAATAATAATTAACGAGATAAATAAAGCAATAGCAGCATAAAATGAGTGATGTAGTAAACAAATTGTGGGGATTTTGCCACACCCTGAGACACGAAGGAATTGATTATAACGATTACATTGAACAATTATCTTTTTTATTGTTCTTGAAAATGGCTGATGAAAAAGAAGTGCATCTAACGGAGAAATACAATTGGCAGGCACTTAAAAATTTAAGCGGTGGCGATTTGATGGATCATTATACTGATACATTAAAAGAATTAGCCAAAGAACCGGGTTTGCTTGGCGAAATTTTCACACAGGCACAAAACCGTTTCAATAATCCGGTGAGTTTAAAGAAACTGCTGAACCTTAT
This sequence comes from Bacteroidales bacterium, assembly GCA_041671145.1. Lineage (NCBI taxonomy): Bacteria > Pseudomonadati > Bacteroidota > Bacteroidia > Bacteroidales > Bacteroidales bacterium. The sequence continues at coordinate 15,456 of JBAZBZ010000013.1, forward strand.
TGAAGAAGACGAATGGACTTCGATGGATGTTGATGTAAAAGGAGCCGCTTTTGAAGGACTTTTGGAAAAAGCTGCCAGTGAAGGAAAGAAAGGGGCAGGACAATATTTTACACCACGACCATTAATACAAAGCATGGTGCGACTAATAAAACCAGACCCAAGAGGCAAATCAACATTTACCATTTCCGACCCTGCTTGTGGTACAGGCGGTTTCTTGGTTTGTGCTTACGAATGGCTTATGCACGAATGTAAAGGTGCAATACCCCGTGAAGATGTAAAACGAATACGTGAAAAAACATATTACGGACAAGAATTAGTTGCACGACCAAGACGACTTGCATTGATGAATATGTATTTGCATGGTGTAACTCCAAAAATAAAATTAGGCGATACCATTTACAATACACCCGGAAGCGACCGCTTTGATGTGGTATTGGCTAATCCGCCGTTTGGAACTAAAGGAGCTAATCAGGTTCCCGAACGAGACGATTTTACTGTTGAAACAAGCAACAAGCAATTAAATTTTGTGCAACACATTATGAGTACGCTTAAAACAAGCGGACGTGCTGCAATTGTGCTACCCGACAATGTTTTGTTTGAAGATAAAGCAGGCGAGGTATTTGAAATACTTATGCAAGATTGCAACCTGCACACTATTTTGCGATTACCACGAGGCACATTTACTCCGTATGCACAAGGTGTAAAAGCAAATGTAATATTTTTCCAAAAAGGTTTGCCTACCGAAAAAGTTTGGATTTACGATAACCGAAGCAACATTGAAGGCATTACAAAAAAAGACCGACCGCTTACAGCTAAATATTTTGAGGAGTTTGAGCAATGTTATGGAAAAGATGTAAATGGAAATAGTAAGCGAATAGACCAAGGCGAAACAGGACGTTTCCGTTGCTTTACATTGGAAGAAATAAAAAAACGAAATTATAAATTAGATATTACTTGGCTAAAAGACGACAGCATTGAAGATGCCGACAGCTTACCTGAACCAAATGAATTAGCAACAGAAACCATTACCGAATTAGAAGCAGTGGTTGATGATTTACGTGAAATATTAACCCTATTGGAAAATAATGGAGAATAGTTTACCACAAGGTTGGGTTGAATGCAGTTTAGGCAAAATCGTAACTGCAAAAAAAGGCAAGAAACCTATATCAGTTATTTGTGAGCCAAGAGAAGGATATGTGCCGTACATTCTGATTGATGAAATGGAAGGAAAGCCAATTAGAACTTATACAAATGACCCAAAGGTTTCCATTGTTGATGAGAGTGAAGTATTATTGGTGTGGGATGGTAGTATTGGGAAATGTGGAAGCGGTTTAAAAGGGGCTATAGGTTCGACTTTAGTTGGATTAAAAGTATTAGATAAAATTCAAACAAAATTTCTTGAATACACTATTAAGCAACAGAATAACTTTATTAAAGAAACAAGTACTGGAACAGGATTACAGCATATCAATAAAGATTTTTTTGAAATCTGAAAAATACCACTCCCGCCACTTCCCGAGCAACACCGCATCGTAGCAAAGTTAGATGCATTAATACTAAAAGCTGAAAGTAACAAACAACGCATAGAAAAAATACCAAAACTTTTCAAACGATTTAGACAAAGCGTACTGGCTGCCGCTGTATGCGGTAAATTGACAGAGAATTGGAGGGATAAGAACAAAGATAAAAAAACAATATTTGATATTATTGAAAGTATTGTAGAAAGAAGAAAACTTGATTACGAGAATTTAGTTAAGGAAATGTCTTTGTTGGGTAAAAGCAAACCACGAAAACCTGAGAATTTAATACCTAATGTGAAAAGTAATGATAATTTTCCTGAAACTTGGGGAACTATGACATTTTCGGATATATCTTCAACAAAACAATATTCTATGAGTAGCGGACCTTTCGGCTCTTCATTAGGAACAAAGGATTACAAAGAAAATGGAGTTCCTGTTGTTAGAGGACAGAATATACAAGGCGGAGTGTTTATAGCTAAAAATTTTGTTTTTATTTCTAAAGAAAAGGCAATTGAATTGGCAAGGTCTTCTGCTGTCCCTGATGATATAGTTATTGTTGCAGTTGGGGCAGGGGTGGGTAATTCAGCAATAATTCCTAACGAAATAGATAAAGTTGTTTTATCTCAAAACTGCAATAAATTTACTTTGGATATAGGTTTTATAATACCTAAGTTCATTTTATTCAATTTACAAGTATCCGTTCTAAAAGAACAAATGGATGATGTTACCACCGATACTGCAAGAGAATTTCTGAGTTTAACTAATTTAAAGAAATTAAATTTTCCAATTCCCCCAATCGAAGAACAAAAAGAAATCGTTCGCAGAGTAGAAAAACTCTTTTCCTTTGCCGATAAAGTAGAAGCCCGCTACACCAAAGCAAAAGTTATGTTGGATAAACTACCGCAAAGTATTTTAGCAAAGGCATTTCGTGGTGAGTTGGTTCCGCAAAATGTAAACGATGAGCCGGCAAGTATGCTGTTGGAAAGAATAAAGAAAGAAAAGGAAAAAATAGTTGAGCAAAAAAAGAATAAAAAAAACAAAAAATATTTGGTTGAGGAAACAGAAATAAAGATTGCAGCAGAGGAAAAGGAAAGCTATAAGAAGAAAAAACAATAAAGTTAAAAAAGGGGAAACAAATAAAAGATATTCTGAACAAAGCACTCAACAAAATTTAAAAAAAATATTTCTAATTTAGAAAAATAAAATATGAATAAAAGCGAACTCATAGAAAAATTATCTGATATTGAATGGGAAGATTTTGAAGTGAAGGAAGCTAAATCAGAAGTCCCCAAAAATAGTTGGGAAACTGTTAGTGCATTTTCCAATACTGCCGGAGGGTGGTTGGTATTTGGTGTAAAACAATCAGGTAAGCATTTTGAAATTACCGGAGTTGATAATATTGAAAAAGTAGAAAACGATTTTATTACAACGTTAAGAAGCGGTAAATTCAATGTTATAATCACTCCATCTTGTAAAAGATATAAGTTCGACAAGAAAAATGTTTTAGCTTTTTATTTCCCTATTTCGGAAAAACGCCCTGTTTATTTTAATTCACAATCAAATACTTTTATTCGCACAGGTAGCGGAGACCAGAGAGCTACTAAAGAAGAAATTGATGCAATGTTTCGTAATCAATCATACGGAACAAAAGACAAAGAACTTACTAAATATACTATTAAAGACCTTCATAAATCTTCATTGGAAAGTTATCGTGAATATTTGAAAAGTATTAATCCATCTCATCATTATAACAATCTTAAAACAGATGAATTTCTTGAAAAACTTCATGTTTTACGTGATGGTAAAGTTACTATTGGCGGTTTGCTTGTTTTTGGTAAATATGATGTAATAGAAGATTTAATAACTGATTTTCGAGTTGATTATATTGAAGTTCCTGGCACTTCATACTCTGATTCAGAAGTCCGATTTACTTATAGAATTAATGAGGAAGAAAATTTATATCAGTATTTTTTCAGCATTATGAGTAGGTTGGGAAAAAAGATTGAGCTTCCGTTTAAACTTACAAATATTGGAATGGCAACAGATAATCAGCCACAAATGGTTGCTATAAGAGAGGCATTGGTTAATTTGCTTATTCATTCCGACTATTTTAGCACAATGAAACCACGTATAAGAACTTTCACAGACCGCATTGAATTTATGAATCCAGGTGGCTTGCCTAAAGATATTGAATCTATTATCAAAGAAGATTATACGCAACCACGAAACCCAATTATTGCAAGAATATTTCGTGTAATAAAATTGGCAGAAACAGCCGGTTCTGGATTTGACAAAATGTTTAAAGGATGGAAAACTTATTATAATAGCAAACCTGTAATTGAAGGTGCTTTTGATTATTATAAGATAACTTTTACTACTCAAAAGAAAAAAAGTGAGGTGAAAAGTAAGGTGAAAAGTGAGGTGAAAAGTAAGTTGAAAAGTAAGTTGGAAATTATGGAACTAATAAAAGCTAATAAAGAAATAACCATTTCTGAAATTGCCGTTAAACTTGGTTTTTCAAAAAGCGGAATCGAAAAGCAAATTACAAAATTGAAAGAAGAAGGCATTTTAAAAAGAATTGGACCGGATAAAGGAGGGCACTGGAAAATTATTGAGAAAAATTAAAGCAAACATAAAAACTTTCTACACTTTCGGAATATAAATATCTGCATTACCAAAACTAAGTTTATTAAAATAATTTGGTTTGTCAATGTTTTGAGTGTTTGTCAGAAGTTTTGGCAGAGTAGCAGCAAGACAGAAAATAACAGGCAAACTATATTTAGGATATTTAATAATCGAATAAAGTAAAATTGCTCCACCAAATGCTAATCCTATCTTTTGACCTTTTGTAAAATTAATATTTGAAAAAAGTTTAGTTATTTTTTCAAAATTTTCTTCTTGTATTTTCTTTTTTGCTATTTCAAAATTATTTGGTGCAATGAAACCATTATACAAGCCAATAAATATATCTTGACGAGAAATTTTATTACCAACAATTAATCCACGAGGCATTAAAAGTTTTTTTGTGCCTATATTGCATGAAATCGAACTTGCAACAATATCTTGTTTTGATGTTTCTGTTTGTATGTTTTCTGAAGAAATACTATCAATAAAATCAATTCCTTTCGTTGGGTGTGTATGAAACCTCAATGGTAAATAACCATGAGTAAGAACAACATTCAATTCTTGATTTAGTTGGACTATATCGGGTAAATACGCATTTGATTTATTTAAATCGTCAGCCCTTTTATTGTCTTCAATAGCATTTCTAACAAAACTAACTTTATCAACTAAAAATAAATTTTCATTATCGTTATTTGTTGGCTTTGCCCATAAAACACCACCAATTTCTTCATTAGATAGGTAGCTTTTCTTTAATCTACCTACAATGTCTGATTTTATTCTAAAACGGCATGGTGTTTTTAAATGAAAAATTTCTTGTTCATTTTCAATTTTAATTTCCAAAAATCCTTTTTTTTGTAATTCTGTAATTAGCTTTTCCATATTTTTTTGCATTTCTTAAATTTTTAAATATTTTTTTAGTTTGCGATATTCTTTTCGAGGAAATGAATATCTCTCATCCCATTTTTCTTTATATCCTTTTTCACCATAACTCTTTAAAATGTTTTGCATGTTGGAAAAAATCAATTTAGCAAAGGAAGCAATGTATATAATAGTTTCCGTTATAAAAACATAATTAATATTTTTATTTACTTCATTACCATTTTCATCTATGAAATTAAAACTAATCCACTCGTCTGCCAAAAAAAGTTTCAATAAAATCTCCCTGTCGTTTAATTTTGTTAGTGTCAATTTGTATTCACCGGGTTCACAAATAAAAATAACATCGGAAGAATTTGCTTTCTTTGAAATTATATTATTTATACCATTTAAAAGTTCAAATGGCGGATTATTGAAATATGAAGCGTCTATTTGAATTTTTTTATTCTCAAACTGAAGATATACCTTAGCCCATCCGTATCCTAAAAGTTTATATTTGAAATCAAAATTCATTTTTTTTTGTTTTTTAATTCTAAGTATTTTTCAAAAAGTTCAGATTGTTTAAATTCTTCAAGCACTTCTTCAGAAAGCATTTCAAGTGTAATTTGTTCACGAAAAAGCCACCTATATATATGAACATTGTTGTTATAAGTTAATGGAGGTTTAATTTTTTTCACTCCCTCTTGTATCATCGGTGCATCTCGTGCAAACCCAATTTTTGCATGTTCTTTAAGCATTCTACATTGTTCCTTTGCTTTTTCTAAGGTAATCGGCTGTTGCTTTAATAATAGCTTCTTCGCCAATTTGGCTCTTTCCTGAAATGATATATTGTAATTCTTTAAATTTTTAATATAATTATTCAGCAATCCTTTTATTTGCTCTTTAGCAACAGGGTTTGCTGAATGAACTTTGAATTTTAAGTTTCTAATATCAATTTCTGATTCATAGACAAGCCATTTGGCACAAGCATACCCGTCTAAAGCAACTTTTCCTTTTTCATCCAGTCCTAAATCATTATCGAAAGAAATGAATTCAGGAAGCCCTTTTTCAATAATAACTCTTTTAAAATCATTAAAACTACGAACGATAATAAAATCGGTTTCCTCCAAATGCGGATAAATTGTTTTTGCATTTCTAAAATCGTCTAAAAATAATTTGTAGTTCATTTTGAAAATATTTTTTAATCTTAAAATTAAATTTTCAATTTTGTCCGTAAATTAAAGATTAAATGTTTTGCTTTAACTTTAGTCAATCCTTCTTCCACATAGTAATTAATAGAAGAATTTACATATTTTTTGTATCGTTTGTAATGGTCTTTATCATCTGTTAGAATTGGTGCAATCCTATTTAATTCTACTGATGTCTGCTTGTAAAAACTAATAGATGTAAACACTTTTATTCTTTGCAAGCTGTCCTTAATATATTTTTTATTTTTTTCGCAAATATCTATTAATAAAAGTTGGTTTGAATTTGCTTGTTTGTCAAAAAGGCAAACCTCTAATTCCACTTTGTTTTCAAGTGAGGTAAACCAACCAGAAATTTTGTAGTTATCAAAAAGCATTCTTACAAGTTTGTTTCGTCTGTTTATATCCCAGTGTTTAATGTCAAGGTCGTTAAAATCAGGATTGCTATCCAATGGAAAAACGCTGTTGTATAGTCGAGGTAAAGCAGAAATTGTCCAGCTCATGTGATTAAGATATTCAACTAAAAAAATAATTTTTATATCAATTTTGGTTTTCCAAACCTGTACTTTATCAAAGAATCCTTTTGCAACCCAATATTTTGTTGCAAAAAACATACAATCGTCAAATGAATTGTTTTCGTGCCCTCTATACAAAAGCGTGTTTTTGGGTATAATGCAGTATCCGTATATTTCAGTAAGTTTTTCCATTATTTATTTTGTAGTTTATATTTACTAATTTATAATTTAATCTGCATCTGAAATTGCAAGTATCCAAAATTCTCCTTTTATTTTATCAAAAATAAAGTATGTGTAATCCCAATATCCGGTAAACCAATTTGACCATGCACTTAAAATTTGATAAACTTCAAAATCATCGTAACGATTTTGTATTATCTCATTTGCAAATTTATGTGATTTGTTTTTTGTGCTTGATGCTGTACGAAGGTGTTCTATATATGCACCTCCATAATAAGCCATTTTTGCAAGCAATCCATCTAAAATAAACGAATTAACTTTTTCAATTTTTACGTCTGCAATATTTTGCCCCAAACCATAATTATATGTGGTAAATCCCTCAACTAATTTTTTATAAATTTTATTTTTTAATAAGGATTTATTTGAAAGTAGTTGTATAAAAACTCTATTAACTTTAATCTCGTCCTGTATATATTTACCAATTCCAAACCAATGAATACACTGTCCAAACTTATATTTGTCTGTTGCTGAAAATCCAAGTAAAATTGGATTTTTATAAATAAAAATTTTCTTTAAGTCGGAAAAGAAAAAATCATTAGTTAGCCATGAATTGCTAATGCTTGTAAACTCGGCATTACTGAGAGATTCGATTATTTCATCCTCGCTGATTTTTGGTATATTACTTTCAATAAAGTTAACCTCTACTGTTTCGTCTTTTTTTAATGGTAATTTACATAATGAAAATTTTATTTTCCAGTTATCAAAGTTGAGATAATCTTTTTTAAAATTAATATATTTCATATCAAATTCAAAAGATTGATTTATATTAAAAACAGATTGAATTTGGTTTTTTTTTGTTTTTAAATCAGCAGAACTAACTATTGACCCCCTTCCATTACCTTTTTTATCAAGAACGGAAATATCAATCATAACAGATGTTAATTCTTTTATTCTTTTCTTCCAGTTTTTATCTTTTGTATTAAACTTTATTGTCGTAATTTTTATTACTGGTCTTTCTATATATGAAATACACTCAATCATTTTATCTTTATTAAATATTATTGTTCTTTCCATAAACATACTTTTTAAGAAACCTGTATTCTATATATTCCCGAATCGTTCCGCAATATTCCATGTGATGAAAGTGAATCTTCTGAACGACCTTCAATAAAATCAAAAACAACCCAGTCCTTTGGTATTCGAGGAAACACTAAAATAAATGTTAATGAATCACCTAATTTTTTTAAAAAATGTTTTGATGGTGCATAAGGAATATTAATTGCGGTAATCATTTTAATACTCTTACCTGAAATAGTATCTTGCAGAATACACGTTTTGTAAATATTTACCCACCAACCACAATTATATTTTGGGGATGTGGTGTAGCGACAATATAACATTGTAACAGGTGCGTCTTCAGTAGAAGTAACAGTTAATCCAATTGGTTTAACTATTGTTTTTTCTTTTATTAGAATCTTATTTGATGACATAATATTTGTTTTAATAATTAGTTGCGTTCAAAAAATATTAAAACAAAATTATTATAGCAAAAAGTAATGTAAATGCGTTTTGCATTTTTTGTGAAAAATTATTCGGAAATCAACAAAGGTATTGCTGATGTTGGGTTCAGTTGAATATCATAATAATTAAAATCCGTTGGTTTTGGATTTTCTTTTTCTATAATATCAAATGAATTGATGCCTGCCGGAAGTGTTGGAAAATAAAGAGAAAATAATAAATTATCAACAGTGCTTTTGAAATGATATTTTTCAGGAGCGTATGGAATATTTTCTGCTTTAATAAGAAAAAGTTTATTATCAGAACCCTTAACACAAATAAATGTTTTTGGAGCAATAGTTACCCAACCACCACGAACATAATACGAATCGCACTGATAACCGAAATCAATTCGAGTATGCTTTTCAGAAGTTATTACTCTTAATAATTGAGGATGTTCGTTATTAGGTTTATGCTTAGGAAGATTATATAGATGACTAATATTTTTCATTTCTTAGAATAATTTATTTTTGCATTACACAAAGATTCTAAAACTTTTTTATATAATGTTTGAGGTTTGATAACCTTAATGTTTATACTATTTTGAATAAAATAATTCAATAGTTCCTGTGAAGGAATGAGTTCTAATTCAAAGACGACACTACCATACGCTCCAGTTTTTTTAACAATTTGTGATTTATGTATTGGATTTGATTTTAAATATTCAGATAATAGCGGATTTGCAATGAAAATGATTTTTTGTTTTTTTTCATTTGGCAAAGGATAAGTACCGTAAACATTGCTAAAATAACTTTCGGTTATTTCGGAAGGAGTATCGTGAAAAGGAATTTTGAGCATTATAGGATTGCTGACTCTATCAAGACCAAATGTGCGAAGACATTTATGCTGTTCGGAATATGCCACTAAATACCATTTATTCTGAAATTCTTTAAGAAGCAAAGGATGTGCAATAATTGAATTAAAATGGCGATTTTTATATGAATAATGAATAAAACATACCGGAATTTTTTTTACGATGGTATGAAGGAAAAACTCAAAATTTTCAAAGCCCTTATGTTGAATCTGTGAATCTGTTTGTATAATCTTATATCTTTTTTCCTGTTGAAGCGTTTTTTCCTTTAATGAAGCAAATATCTTTTGAACAGCTTGATTATAATTCTCACTTATGCGACTGCCTGTAAAAGCTGAAAGAACATCCGTCATAGCTTCAAGAGATTCGATTTCTTCGCTGTTTAGTGGTATTGTATGAATAGAATATTCCTTGTCGGAATAATAATAACCTTGATTGCTTCTGCTAAAACAGATTGGTGCTTTGTATTCGAGAGCTTCATCTTCTTTCATTACCTTAATGTCCTTCTGAATTGTAGAGATAGAAAAGGATTTGCCAAGTTTATCTTCACAAGCCCTGACAATATCATCCATAGTAGGATAAGGATGAAATCGGTCTGTGAGGCATTCATCAATTATTTTGTAGCGGATATATGCTTCTTTGTTTATTGGCAAGATTTACAAATTAAATAACAGATACAAAAATAACAATTTGTAAGATGTATGATGAAAATTACTTTAAAAAAAATCAAAGCAAAATTACATTAAAGTTGAAAGCCATATTTAAAAGAATAATCACTATATCAAACAGCTATATTATTATCGTATTTTGCAAATATCTTTTGCATATCCTTATTTATAAGCTCATCCACCACACGAGCATATTTCTTTGTCATATTAATACTCGAATGACCGAGCATTTTAGATACAACTTCCATTGAAACCTGATTTGAAAGAGTTACAGTTGTTGCGAAAGTGTGCCGTGCTGTGTGCATACTTAATTTTTTATTAATCCCGCAAACATCAGCTATTTCTTTTAAATACGAGTTCATTCTTTGGTTAGTTAAAACAGGTAAGACCTTATTTCTTTCAATACATTTTGGATAATTCTTATATTTATCAAGTATTTGCATTGCCATAGGAAGCAAAGGAATATGACACCAATTTTTTGTTTTCTGCCTTTTCTTTTTAATCCAATAATGTCCGTCTTTTTCTTTTATAATGTCGGATTCGGTTAAATTGCTTACATCAACAAAAGATAGCCCGGTAAAGCAACAAAACAAATAAATATCTTTTACGTTTTGCAGTCGTTCAATTCTAAATTCCTTTTGAATTACATTGTTTAATTCATCTTCGCTTAAATAAGCCATATCAACATCGTCCAAATGAAATTTGATGTTTTTAAAAGGATCAGCTTTCAGCCATCCGTTTGCTAAAGCAATTCGAACAATCTTTTTAAAGTTCTTTATATACTTTGTTGTAGTGTTATGATTGCAATCTCTCGTAGTTTTCAGGTAAAATTCAAAATCATTTATAAACAGGGGAGTAATTTCATGCAAAAGCATATCATCTCTGCTGTATTTACGCCTGATAAATTCTTTTAAATGTTTATAGCAAGTAAAATAGCGTTCTACTGTGCCTTCAGCAAAATCCTTATTTACTAACTGCCTGCATTTCTCATTGTGTTCGGCAAATACCTGTAAAATCGTTCTTGTTTTTTCTTCAATTCCGAGATAGGAATTTTTTAATTCTGTTGCAGTTAATATTTTGTTTTGTTCTTCAATCTCTCTTTTGTGTTCAAATAATTTCATTTTCACAAAATCGAGATAAGAGTTTAAATCCCGGGACTGCTTTGTAAAGCCCTTTATACATCCTTTGTGATTGTCCCAATTTTCAGCTTCAATGCTTTTTTGCAAGCTGAATTCTGCTCTTTGTCTGTTTACGGTTATTCTTGCAAGAATCGGAGCAGTACCATTTTTTAATGTTTTTGTGCGTTTGATGTAGAATAGCACGGTAAAAGTTGCACGTTTCATAATGAAAAATTTAAGTTTAACAAAATTATGAATTAAGTGCAAAAAGGCGAAATGCAAAGTACTGCAAGCCAATGAATAATATCCTTATTCGGTGGACTAAAAACAAAAAAAACTAAGTCCACCGAATAAGCCACCGGATAAGTGCTTTTTTTAGCTTTTTTTTGCTTTCCGAAAAAACAAAAACCACCGAAAATATCAATAAATTCGGTGGTTTGCATTTTTCTGCATTTTTTATCAGCGGAGAGAATGGGATTCGAACCCATGGCACCCTTTTGGAGTGCACACGCTTTCCAAGCGTGCCTCTTAAGCCACTCGAGCATCTCTCCTTGCATTTTGAGAATGCAAATCTACAAAAAATAATTGATTTTATGGCATTATGAATTACTGAAAAATATTAATTTTGCAAGGATTTTAATTCGGAATCAATGTCGGAACAAAGCATACTTGGCAAACTTGGTGAAAAACTTGCGGTTGAATTTTTAAAGGAAAAAGGATATAAAATAATTGCAACCAACTGGCGTTTTGGTAAAAAAGAAATTGATATCATAGCAAAGGATGGTGAATATATTGTAATGGTTGAAGTTAAAACAAGAAGCAGCGATTATTTTGGAGAGCCGGAAGATTCGGTTACCCGAAGAAAACAAAAATATTTGGTAAAAGCTGCCAATAATTTCATTTGTAAAAAAAACATAAATAATGAAACGAGATTTGATGTGATAGGAATTGTTTTTGATGAAGGCAAACCGATTTTTGACCATATTATTGATGCTTTTTATCCTACTCTTTAAGCAACCTTTTCTTGTTTTTTATTGTCTATAATAAAAAAGGAACTATAAATCTTCATAAATAATTATCATGATAAATCGCAAAAGTCCACCTGAATACAGCCGTGTAGAAGATATATGTTTTACGGAACCTGAAAAATGTTTGTTTGATAATAATATTGAGGTGTTTACTCTCAATATTGGCATGCAGGATGTTGTTAAAATCGAATTTATTTTTAATGCAGGAATGTGGGAACAAGATATACCATTAGTTGCAACTGCATGTAATTCAATGCTTATTGAAGGAACAAAAAAATATACGGCTGATGAAATTGCTGAAAGTATTGATTTTTGTGGTTCTTACATTGAAACAGGTATTAATCAAGATTTGGCATCAGTTTCACTTTATACTTTAAATAAGCATTTGGCAAAAACATTGCCTTTAGTTGAAGAAATTATTAAAAATGCCGTTTTTCCCGAAAAAGAGCTTGACATATATTTTAATAATAATAAACAGAGGTTTTTAGTTAAAAATAAAAAGGTAAAATATATTGCTAAAAATAAATTTTCAGAATCTTTATTTGGCAAGCAGCATCCTTACAATACCTCGTTAAATATTAGTGATTTTGATAATGTGAAAAGGAAAAATATTATTGATTTTTATAAAAAATCATATTGTTCAAATAATTGTAAAGTAATAATATCAGGTAAAGCAGAAAAAAACTGTATTAAACTTGTTGAAAAATATTTTGGCGGGAATGATTGGTCTAATAAAAATTTCTTTTCAGATAAAAAAAATCTTGTAAAAACTACAAATAAAAAAAGAATTTATGAAAACAAACCCGATGCCGTTCAATCGGCAATAAGAATCGGCAGATTACTTTTCAACAGGAAGCATGCTGGTTTCCAGAATATGCAAATTCTTAATATGCTCTTTGGCGGGTATTTCGGGTCAAGATTAATGTCAAACATCAGAGAAGATAAAGGATACACTTATGGCATAGGGTCGGGCATAGTATCGCTGAAAAATGCGGGTTACTTTTTTATAGCTACCGAAGTAGGAGTTGAGTTTTGCGAAAAAACCATTGATGAAATATTTCGCGAAATTAAGCGTTTAAAGGATAAAAAGGTGGGAGAAGACGAATTGAAGCTTGTGAAAAATTATATGCTTGGCACAATATTGCGTGAAGCTGATGGTCCGTTTTCTTTGGCGGAAATGTATAAATCGGTGCTCCAATATGGCTTGAATTTTAGTTATTACAAGAGTTTTATTGAAAACATTAAAAAAGCAAATCCTGATTTGCTTCTCGAACTTGCTAATAAATATTTTGATGAAGAAAAAATGAAAGAGATTATTGTAGGAAAAATTTAAACCTTTTTAGTGAATTTATTGTATAACAATATTAATTATGATAATGAAAAATAATATAGTTTGGATTATTGTTATTTTGCTTCTTGTTAATTTTTTGGGTTTTGCGCAGGTTACGATAAATCCCGTACAGCCGATATGTGGCAGTCAGAGTTTGACATTAACAGCAAGCGGAGCAAGCGAATATAGCTGGTCGCCTTCAATTTATTTGTCTTCTACTTCCGGCTCGGTTATTACTGCAACCCCCCCCGTTTCCATTGTTTATACAGTTACAGGTTATAACGGCGGTACTGTTATTGGTACTGCTGGTGTATCAATCACTGTTACAACAAGCGTACTTCCTCCCGAAATAAGATGCGCTTCTGTTGATACAGCAGGAAACGCAACGCTTACATGGGTAATTCCAAATGACCCTTCAGTTGCTTTTGATAGTTATCATATTTACGCTTCAAACAATGCAGCGGGTCTATTTACTGAAATAGACAGTATTTTTACATACACACAAAGCTCGTATATTCACTCAGGTGCCGGTGCTCAACTTGCTCCCAAATATTACTACATCAGAACGCGTTTTAATTGCAACGGCAAGGTTTATTCAATCCCTTCCAATACAATTAAAACTATTTTTCTTGATGTAGTGAATTTGAATAATGGAGTTGCTTCTCTAAGCTGGAATAAATTGAATAATCCAGATTTGCCTACTTCACTTGGCGCTTATCGCATCTATCGCGAATATCCTGCAGGAGTGTGGACTATGATTGCTACAACCACAAACCTTAATTACAGTGATACAGTAAAGAAATGTTCTGTTTATTTAAGATATAGAGTTGAAATAGATGATAACGCTCCTTGCACTTCGGTTTCATCAATAAATGACGATATCATCAAAGATTTGACTCCTCCTGTTGCTACAGATATTGATACTGTTAGTGTTGATGACAGCGGAAAAGCAACGATAAGCTGGATAAAAAGTGTTTCTGCAGATACACGGTGTTATGTTATATATCAGCTTAAAAATAGTGTCTGGACTGCAATAGACACAATCTGCAATTCATCAACTTTTATGCAGAATTTAACTTCCAATGCAGATAAAACAGTGGAATTATATACAATTGCTGCTATTGACAGTTGCGGCAACATAAGCCCGATGAGCAAATACCACAGAACATTTTTTTTAAATGTGAATACCGATATTTGCTCAAAAACAAACTCGCTTGCATGGAATTCGTATGTAAATATGAACCCTCAGATTAGCGGGTATAAGATTTATGTCAGCCAGAATGCAGGACCATACACATTGCTGGCAATGCTGAATACAAGGGATACTACATATACTCATTCAAATTTACAAAACAATACAACTTATTGTTATTTTATTCAGGCGTACTCTGTGTTGGGGCAAAAGTCATCATCTTCAAACGTGGTTTGTAAAACTTTCCGTTCTCCAAAATCGCCGCAGTTTTGTTATTTGAAATATGCAACTGTTCTTTCCGATAAAACAGTTGAAGTGTCATTTTATATTGATATAAGTGGACATATTAAAAAATGTAATATAGTTCGTTCTGAAGATTTATATGGAACATATAGTGTTATTGCAACTATAAATGATTTTTCAAGTGCTGTTATAAATTATATAGATACAAGAGCGAGTGTTAATTCAAAAAGTTATTGTTATAAAGTTATTGTTATTGATAGTTGCGATAATGAAATTATTGCTTCTAATGTTGGGATAACAATTTTACTGACAGTTAAAGCTAATTTAGACATGTCAAATTCGGTTATATGGAATGATTATCAGGATTGGCTTGGAGGTGTAAAAGGATACACAATATATAGAGCAATAGATGAAACGCCGCCAGATGGTTCTCCTATAATAAATTTGCCAAGAGCAACAACATATACCGATTTTGTAAACGATTATTATAATTCGGAGGGAAGTTTTAAATATTATATAAGAGCCATTGAAGATATTGATAATCCTTATGGATTCACCGATTCAAGCACTTCTAATGTGGTTGAGGTTTATCAGACCCCGAAAGTATTTGTTCCAAGTGCTTTCGACCCGTATGGTTTGTACCGTGTTTTAAAACCCGTAGGCTCTTTCATTAATGCTAAAGATTATGAATTTTTAATTTATAACAGATGGGGTGCCCTTATTTTTAAAAGCAATAGCCCGGAAGAAGGATGGGACGGCAAAATTGGCAGCAATATAGCTCCGATAGGAGTATATATATATTTATTGAAGTTCAATAATTTTGAAGGCAGCGTTATTACCAAAAGAGGTTCGATTAGCGTTTTGTACTGATTTCTCTGGGCGCAGAGCATATGGATTTTCCGACAACCATCAACTATTCTCTTTTCAATTCCAGAAATGCAGTAACGGGATAATGGTCGGAAAGCTCTTCTTTAATTACATGGTAATTGTATGATTTAAAAATTTTACTGTAAAGAATATAATCTATTCTAAAAAATGGAATTTTAGAAACATATGAATTACCAATGCCATTGCCGCTTTCAACAAAAGCATCATTTAAGCCAGATGTAACAGTTTTATAAGAATATGAGCAGGGGGTATCATTGAAATCACCGCAAAGTATGACAGGATAGGGGCAATCCATAATGCTTTCAGTAACAAGTTCCGACTGTGGTGCACGTTTCTGAAATGCTGTTTTTAATCTTTTTATTATACGTTTTGAATTGTTGGTGAATTTTTCATTTTCTTTTATATTCTTTTTAATTTCTTCAGCAAAAAGATAATCTTCGGGGCTGAGGCGTATTGATTCAAAATGAACATTGTAAATCCTAATAGTATCCTTATTTATTACTATATCAGAAAAGATGCAAGTATTGCCTGATGTTGTATTGAATTTTATTTTACCTCTGTTAATAATAGGATATATACTATAAGTAGCCACACCAAAAAAATTTACATTTTTTGATGACTTTGTGTATTCAGTATGAAAATATTTTGTTTTCAGAAACTGAATTATTGTATCGTGAGTTTTAAAATTGCCTTTTGCATCATGAACGAATTCCTGAAAACAAATAATATCGGGTGATTCTTTTTTTAAGAGAGCGAATATTTTATTTCTTTTTTCGAAATTTAATTTCCAGTGCGGATGATAGTTGTATAAGTCAAAATTTCTTGCATTAAACGACATAACTTTTATTGCATTTTTCGGAACATTTTCGGTTTTTTTATTTGTTACTGTAAATCTTATTAATACTTGCCATCCGATTATAATCGAAACCAGCGAAATTAAAAAATAAAAATTTCGCTTTATAATCCAAATAAGAATAAAAAAAATATTTGCAAATAGTATAAGTGGATAAGCCAATCCGAAAAATGCCATGTACCAATATTTTTCGGGACTTATATATTGAGATATATATGAAATGAGTATAAGAAAAACAACTGTCAGATTTAAAAACAGAACTATAATGTTGAAAATTTTATTTTTCTTTTTTTTCACAAAAGATTTTTTTATTCTTTTTTCTTGTACGTGGATAAATGTCTTTCTTTTTTCATTTCGTAAATATCGCCTATTGTTACAAGTAAACCTGTTTCCTCAACATTTCCGAATCCTTTGTTAATAGCGGTTCCGAACGTGCGCATTGTAGATGTCAAATTCATGTATGCATTTACTAAAGGGGGAATGTTCTCATTAATTCCTCTTAATGCCTGAATTAATAGCTTGTAATCGGCTCCGTAGTTCCCTCCGTTAAAAATTTTTTCCAATTCAGTTATATCGGTTTTTATTAAAAGAGGGTCTTTAGGATGAACTAAATTGTCTTTGTCGGGAAAATATTTAAAAAGAAAATATAATATCATGTCTTTTGCACGCTGGTTGAAGTGCGGATACATGGTAACTTTTCCGAAAAAATATTTTATGTCCGGATTATCAACAACTAATGTGCCTAAGCCATCCCATAAATTATCAAGTGAAAATAATCCCTTTCTGCTGTTGTTTACCGGCTGATACATCGGTTGAACGAATGACCTTCCGAGTTCGATGGAATGAGGTAAATAATCTTTAATAAATTTTTCTGAGAGATTAAATAATTCGGCTGTTGCAAGTTCAATTTCTTCTCCTTTTTTATGTTTTTTTAAAACATCTTTACATTCAATAAATCTGTAGCCACCGGTAATTTCTTTATCTTCGGGATTCCATACTATTAACTGTTTGTACGGAATTGGTGCGTAATCGAATTTATCAATGTCAACTTCTTTTCCTGTTCCGCCACCGGCTTCCCTGAATGTAATTTCACGCAGACGTCCTATTTCACGCATTATATTTGGAGAATTGTGATGTGTAATTACATAAATTTTATTATTTCCGTTATTGGTATCACGTAAAAACGTATCTTTTGTAAGTTCTTTCTCAATAACTTTTCTGTCTATTGGTGGAATTATTTTTTGCATACAAAAAATATTTATTTCTTTATTAATTTTTTACTTTTTTTTATTGCAATGGAAGTTCTTGTTTTGCCGCCAATCCGTAAACCCGTTTTTTTATTATTTCAGCCCATTGCAGATTATTAAATTTTTTATCAAAAATTTTATACGAAATTGGCTCGCCAAAGATAATATTAATTATTTTATTTTTTTGCTTATACATTTCATCAACTAAATATATCATTTCAATATTTTGGCGAATGCCTGTTTTTTTTCGCCAGTTTGATAAATTATAAAAGAAATTTGAATTTTTTCCGTCAATATATACAGGCAAAATATCTCTTTTATATTGTATAGCTTTTTTTATAAAGGTAGGTTTCCATTCCAAGTCCAGTATTTTTCCGTTTTGCTTTCTTGAGCATAGTCCTGCGGGAAAATAAAGAATCATGTTGTCTGAGGCAAAAGTTTGTTCAATTTGTTCGATATATTTTGTGTTTTTTCCGAGTTTATTCAATGGAATAAATAATGGACGAAGGTTTGGTATATGCATCAACAAATCATTAACCGGAAATTTAATGTCTTTTCGTACTTTCCCCACAGTGCTCATTAATGCCATTCCATCAAGACCGCCTAACGGATGATTGGATGCTATTATATATTTTCCCGTTTTGGGTATATTTTCCAGTCCTTGTGTTTTTATTATAATCTGAAATTCGTTGAGCATTGCATCAGTGAAATCAGTTCCTATTTTATCCCTGTTCCTATAAATTAATTTGTTTAATCTTTCTTCATGAATTATTTTTTTTAAATATTTTAAAATAAAACGTGGTAATAACTTCAGAAGTTTTGGATTTTTGTTTCTAATAACATTTTCAATATCAATAAAACGCTCGGTATTTATATGGTAATCTTCGTTGGTATAAGTCATAATTAGTTTCATTTACTTGTTTTTAATGGCTTCTTCGCTTTGTTTTATTACCAATATGTTAGTTGCATCTTCGTATATTTTTTCCAGCATTTCTATATTTTCAACGTAAAAATGCATACTTTGCTTAAATTTTGTTTTATTGACTTTATATTTTTTAAAAACCGTTTCGTAAAAAGATTTTATATTTTTAGGTAATGTTGAATCTCCGTTCATTGAATTAATTACGATAGCAGCATCTATTATCTGTAAATCGGCTATAATGTGCGACATCGTGTCTTTAGGAATTATTTCCATGGGAATTTTAATGTTTCTTTCTTTACATGAAAAAATAAAAATAAATAAAAATAAATAAAATATTGCGTTTTGCGTTTTCATGCTTCTTACCTATTATTTCTTACTTCAGTTTTTAAAACTCATTAATCTAACTTTGTTTGAATTTTTATAAATAATTCGATTTATCTGTTAAATTTCAACACTTTTCCTTTTGCCTTTTCATTAAAGTTATTGTTATCAAAAACAAGATTGCCGTTAACAAATGTATATAATACTTTTGAATTGAAAGTTGTATTTTCAAAAGGCGACCATTTGCATTTAGATAAGATGTTTGGTTTTTCTATTTTCCACTGATAATTCAAATCAGCAATAACAAGGTCGGCATAGTAATTTTCTCTTATATATCCGCGACTTTCAACTCTATAGCATTCTGCTGGTGAATGACACATTTTTTCTGCAATCTTTTCAAGTGATATTTTATTTTGATGATGCAGTTCAAGCATTGCAATCAATGAATGTTGAACCATAGGAATTCCCGATGGTGATTTCAGATATTTGTTTAGTTTTTCTGTTAATGTGTGAGGAGCGTGGTCAGTAGCGATTATATCAATTTTGTTATTTATTAAATTTTCAAGCAAAGCTTTTTTATCTTTTGATTTTTTTATGGAAGGGTTGCATTTTATAAGATTTCCTAATTTGTCATAATCGCTGTCATCAAACCAGAGATGATGAACACTTACTTCGGATGTGATTTTTTTCTGATGTAATGAAACATTATTTTTCAGTAAACTCAATTCTTCTGCGGTGGAAATATGAGTTATATGCAGTCGGGTATTATATTTTTCGGCAAGCTCAATTGCAAAAGAAGTGGATTTATAACAAGCTTCTGCATTTCTTATTTCCGCATGACATTTTGGTGGAATATCTTCGCCGTATTTTTTCTTAAATATATTCAAATTGTCGTTTATTATTTTCTCGTCTTCACAATGTACGGCAATTAATACAGGAGCTTCACTAAAAATTGCACTTAATATTTTTTCATCATCGAGCATAATATTGCCTGTAGAAGAGCCCATAAACAGTTTTACTCCACAAGTGTTTTTGGGATTTATTTTTTTTATTTCGTCTAAATTATTACTTGTAGCACCCATAAAGAAAGAGTAATTGGCAAAAGATTTTTCGGATGCAATTTTATTTTTTTCTTCTATTAGTTTTATTGAATCGGTATAAGGAATAGTATTGGGCATTTCGAGATATGAAGTTATGCCTCCGGCGACTGCCGCTTTTGACTCGGTATATATATCGGCTTTTGGGGTTAACCCGGGTTCGCGGAAATGAACATGGCAATCAATAACACCCGGAAATAAATATTTACCTTCGGCATTTATAATATTTTCGGAATATAGAGGAGAATTGTCTGAGTAATTTTTTTTTCTGAAAATGCTTTTTATTCTTTCGCCTTTTATTAGTATATCGGCAATATAATTTTCATTCTCATTAACAATAACAGCATTTTTAACCAGATAATTGTTCATATGTAATAAGCATCATGCTTTTCTTCTATATGATTTCAAAAAGCTTCCGAATTTTAATTTAATTACTCCGAGAAAAGCTTCTTTGAATATTCCTTTGTTCATTTTTGATTTTCCTTCAGTTCTGTCGGTAAATATTATAGGGACTTCAACTATTTTAAAACCAAATTTCCAAGCTGTAAATTTCATTTCAATCTGGAAGGCGTATCCTACAAATTTGATTTTATCTAGTTCTAAAGTTCTAAGTACTTTAGCTTTGTAACACTTAAATCCGGCCGTTGCATCTTTTATTTTCATTCCCGTAACAATTCTTACGTAAACCGAGGCATAATACGACATCAATACTCTACCCATAGGCCAGTTAACAACATTTGCGCCAGAAATATATCTTGACCCGATTGCAAGGTCTGCTCCGTCAACCGCACATGCATTATAAAGATTTATAAGGTCGTCGGGATTGTGCGAGAAGTCAGCATCCATTTCAAAAATGTATTCATAATTTCTGTTCAAAGCCCATTTGAAACCATGAATATATGCGGTTCCTAAACCTAATTTGCCTGTTCGTTCTTCTAAAAATAATTTATCCGGAAATTCTTTTATCAGAAATTTTACAATTTGAGCAGTACCGTCGGGAGAACTATCATCAACAATCAGAATATTGAAATCCTTTGGTAAAGACAATACTTTTCTGATTATTTTAGCAATATTCTCTTTTTCGTTAAATGTTGGTATTATTACTAAACTGTCTGACACAAAATTTAATTTATTCTGTAAAAGTATGAAAATTTATTCAATAGATGTTAACGTTGAAATATTTTTTATAGTATACTCCTAACATTCATTATCATTTTTAATATAAAAATAAAACTGCTCATATACGATGAGAAAGCTTGTCTAAATAATAAAAATTTATTTAATTGGTGTTTAACGGCTTATATGACGGTGTTTGTTAATTTTTTTTTTTATTATCTTTGGAAAATATTGTTTAAAGTCAAAAATAACTACTTGTGAATAACGAACTAAAAAAGAAAATAGAAAAAAGTTTAAGCATGCTTTTTAATCAATTTTATGGTGAAAGTCCTCATGTAATTGAACTATTACCTACTTCGGGTTCTTACAGGGTTTATTATAGATTGGAAAATAAAAGCAAACCAGCAATTGGTGTGTACAATGAAGATATAAAAGAAAATGCAGCATTTATAAACTTTACAAAATATTTCCTGAATAAAAAACTTAATGTTCCCAAAATATATTCCGAAAATTTATCAAACTCAGTTTACTTACTCGAAGATTTAGGCGATGAAACATTATTTTCATTCTTAACATCAAAAAGAGTGGGACAGGAGTGGAGTTCCGAATTTACTAAAATTTACAAAAAAGTAATTGCTCAATTACCTTTATTTCAGATATCAGCAGGAAAAGATTTTGATTATAGTTATTGCTATCCGAGGGCAAGTTTCGACAAGCAATCAATGCTTTGGGATTTAAATTATTTCAAATATTATTTTCTGAAGCTTGCACAAATATCATTTGACGAGCAAAAGCTCGAAAACGATTTTGAAACTCTTTCGGATTATTTACTTCAGGCGGAAAACAATTTCTTTCTATATCGCGATTTTCAATCGAGAAACATAATGCTTGTTAACGGAGAACCTTATTTTATAGATTATCAGGGAGGACGAAAAGGGGCTTTGCAATACGATTTAGCTTCGTTGTTGTACGATGCAAAAGCCGATATTCCTCAAAGTGTCAGAAATGAATTAATTGATTACTATATTAAAGTTGCTTCTTTTTTTATTCCGGTTGATTCTGCTCAATTTAAAAATTATTTTTTTGGATTTGTTTTTATAAGAATAATGCAGGCACTTGGTGCTTATGGTTTCCGTGGATTTTATGAACGTAAAGAACATTTTTTGGCAAGTATTCCTTATGCAATAAAAAATATCGAATGGCTTATAAATAATACTTCAATACCGCTTGAAATTCCCGAGTTAAAAAAATGTTGGGGAAAACTTGTTGAATCATCTTATTTGAAAAAAATCGGACAGTCGGCAAATAAGCTTACTTTGAACATTCAGAGTTTTTCATACAAAAACGGAATTCCTGAAGATGACAGCGGGAATGGAGGAGGATTTGTTTTTGATTGCAGAGCTTTGCCCAACCCGGGAAGATTAATCGCATATAAAACGCTGACAGGAAACGACAGAGAAGTAATTGAATATTTGGAAAAGTCAGAAGAAGTTAAAACTTTTTTGCAAAATATTTTTTCGGTTGTTGATATATCAGTTGAAAATTATAAAAAAAGAAATTTTACTAATCTTCTGGTAACATTTGGTTGTACCGGTGGACAGCATCGCTCTGTATATTGCGCAAATATGCTGACAAAACACTTGAAGGGAAAATATGACAGTAATGTAATTGTTAAGCATAATGAAATAGGTTTGTAGTTACGCTTATTGAACGATATGCTATTTTAACAACAAACTACAAACTTTTTAAACGTTTTTCTATGAAAGCAATGATTTTTGCGGCAGGTTTGGGAACACGCCTGAAACCGCTTACGGATGAAATTCCTAAAGCTCTTGTTAAAATAAACGGAATGACATTATTGGAAATTGCCGTTAAAAAACTTTCTTCTCAGGGAATTAATGACATTATTATAAACGTACATCATTTTGCTGAAAAGGTTAAAGCTTATTTAAAAGAAAAAAATAATTTTAATATAAATATAGCTGTATCCGATGAATCCGATGAATTGCTTGATACAGGAGGAGGACTAAAAAAAGCTTCATGGTTTTTAAATGATGGCAAATCTTTTTTAATTTATAATGTTGATATATTATCCGATATTGATTTAAAAGGATTAATTGATTTTCAGGAGAAATCGAATACTTTGGCAACTCTTGCTGTCAGACAAAGAAAGACATCAAGATACCTTTTGTTTAATGCGAATAATATGCTTTGTGGATGGCAGAACGAAGAAACCAAAGAAATAAGGATTGTAAGGAATTTTGAAAAATATTTGAATGTTGCTGCGTTCAGCGGTATTCAGGTTATTTCACCTGTTATTTTTGATTTGATTACTGAAGAAGGAAAATTTTCACTTGTAAATTTATATTTGCGGCTTTGTGAAAACAACAGGATAATTGCATATTATCATAATGAAGATAATTGGATGGATGTAGGAAAGCTTGAAGATTTGAGCAAAGCAAAAGATTTTTTTATTTTTAATTTTTAAATGTTAAATTTGCAATATATTTTTTAGATAGTAGTCGAATCGCAAACTATAAACTAAAAACAAGAAACTAAATTCGGGGTGTGGCGCAGTTGGCTAGCGTACTAGCATGGGGTGCTAGGGGTCGGAGGTTCAAGTCCTCTCACCCCGACAAAAAGAGGATGTCTATGTTACTTCAGGCATCCTCTTTTTTTTAATTCAAATCAGCAATTTACTTCACAGCAGATGCAAGTTCAGCACCAGCCTTGAATTTTGCCACTTTCTTAGCAGGTATGTTGATTACTTTACCTGTTTGTGGATTTCTTCCTTTTCTTGCAGATCTTTTAACTACTGAGAAAGAACCAAAACCTATTAATGCTACTCTATCACCTTTTTTTAAAGCTTTAGATGTAGTAGTAATAAAAGCGTCAAGAACTTTTCTTGAATCAGCTTTAGTCAGCTTTGATGTTGCTGCAATTGCATCAATTAGTTCAGCTTTGTTCATTTTTTTATAGTTTAAAGGTTAATAATAAAATAAATTATCACTACAAATTTATTGCATTATTAAATAAAAACATTTTTTTAAAAAAAAAATTGATGTTTTGTTTAAAAATGGCGTGTTTTGTTAATAACTTAACTCAAAACATTGGTATTACGCGTAAATTGTTGCCTTCAATACATTATTTTACTATATAATTTTTAAAAAAAAGTTTTGGAATGCAGAAAAACTATGTGTTAATTATTATTGTGGAAAGAATTGTCGGAATAAAAATCGTGAAATCAGTTGTAAAATAATTGTGAGATATTTCGGACAAAATTAAGTAATTTTTCTTTTCTGGTTTTTTTTTCTGAAAAGATGATAATACCTTTATCCAACAAAAAGAGGAAACATATATTTATTATGTTTCCCCTTAGGTTCGTGACCATGCTGGGACTCGAACCCAGGACCCCTGCCTTAAAAGGGCAATGCTCTACCAGCTGAGCTACATAGTCGTAAAAAACGAGTGCAAAGATAAAATTAATATTGAAAAATCACAATATATTTTATATCGCTTTTACAAAAGGTTATCAACAATTTTTAAAATCTTAATGTAATCAGCGTACAATTAATATATTTAAGAATAAATTGTGGCTTTCAAAATAAATAAATTTAAATTTGCAAATGTATAATTCCTTGAAACATATGTTTGGGAAAATAATTCAGGACAAAATGTAATTAAAATATGAAACATATATATTTTTTGCTGTGTTTATTTTTATTTGCGGGTTGCAACCAAAATAATAAAAACAAAAATGATGCTTCTTTAAAAGACACATCCAAAAATACAGGTTGGTATAGAAAGAAAAATGGCAAAGGAAATCTTGTTTTAGAGATGTATTTTAAAAATGGATTGCAGGAGGGAAGCTCAAAAAGTTTTTATGATGACGGGAAACTGCGATATGATGTGATTTACAAAGGCGGCAAACGCGAAGGTACTGCTATATGGTATTATGGCAATGGAGTTACTATTTATGAAACAATAGAATACAAAAATGACAAAAAAAACGGAACTGCAAAAAAATACTACAAAAACGGGAAATTAAAATCAGTATTATCATACAAAGATGACCAACCTGGAATAGGTTTGAAAGAATATGATGAAAAAGGAAAAGAAATTGCAGGTGGTTGTCCTTTTATTATTATTAAAGAAAAAAGAATACCTAATAAAATCATTCTGCTGATTGCACTTGACAATGAATCGGAAAATGTTGAATTTTACCAGGGAGAGCTGACTGATAATGTTTACATGAATAAAAAATTATTTCCTATTTTCACTCAACACGGAAAAGGAAAAATTGTGTATTCGTTTTCTAAATTCACAGGAATTATTCGGAAAATAAATATAATAGCTAAAGTTATAACTTCGCAAAACAATATTTATGTAACTCAATCTTCATATAAAATCAATTTTTAATTATTTTTAGCATATAAAAAAATGATTTACTAACAATTTATTTACTTTTTGTTTTTCAGTACTTTTTTATAGTATCTTTATGTAAAAATTATTAAAAATGAAAAGAAGTATTACTGAAGATATTAGAGAAAATAAAATAATTTATGTAAATGAAAAATATAAAAAAATTTGCATAGATAAAGATTTTAATGTTATTTATTCGGATTTGATTTACAAATTTCCGGTAAGTAGCAAAGCCAACAAAGAAATACTTGAAAAGAATAATTTCAAGTTATTCCAAAACAACTAATATGGGGATGTAAGGTATTTAAAGGCAATTTTGTTTATATCTAAATGTCTTATAATAAATATTATGTTAAATTTTCCCACAATGCCCCATTTAGTTCTTTGTTGTCAGATTGCTTTTAGTAAACTTTTTAAAATAAAATTCGTTTAAATTTAAAATCTAAATTATGACACCAGAAGAAAAATTAGATGCTGTTTTAAATTATCTTTCAAATAATGGAGCTAAAGGAGAAAGTTATAATTATTATAAAGATTTATTGAATTATTTATCTGAAAATAAAACTGATATTCCAAAAGATGAATGCCCTATGATTGTAAATCAATTAATAGAAGATGGTTATGTAAAATGTTATGAAAACGAAATAATAAAAGGAACAGAGCAAATAAAAATAACATTCAAAGGAAAATATTTTATAGGGTATGTACAACAACAAAATAATAAGGAATCAGAAATAACTACCAAATTAGAGGATAAACAGATGATGGTGCATTACCAAATAAAAATGGCGACAATTCAGAAGTGGATTGTTCGGGCAACTGTTGTAACTGGAATTTTTTATTTAATTGAGATTTTGAAAATAATTTATCATCATTGGAATTGGCTTTTTTCTCTTTTCCATTGTCATTAAAAAACGCCCTTTGTAATCTTTCATCACTTGCCGATTTTATTTTTGCATGATTTTTACTCAAAAATCCCGCCAAAATAAAATCCTTCACACGACCACCATAATTTAACATAATAAATTGTTATACAACAGAACCAAATTACATAAGGTTTGTAGTATAACATAACATTATGTTAAATATATTTTTTAATATATTAGAGAATAATTTCCGATTATTATCCCCTATATTCTTTTTATTTTTTATTTAATTTTTCATTAACTTCTTTCAGCTTATCCGTTTGATTTGTTCGGGCATAAATTTGTTTTAAAACTATTAAAGTTTCTTTATCATTTTGACTAATTGCTATTGCTTTTTCCAAATAAAGCTGTGCTTCATCTTTCCACTTACTTTCCCATACAAGTTTTGCTTTATCATACATTTTCTGGTCTTTTATATTTTGACCTGCTGTAAACAATCTCACTCCTTCATTAAAATATAGTGCTCCGAGGTTATACAAAGCATCAAAAAAATCGGGTTTTAATTCGAGTGCTTTCTTAAGGTTTATTTCAGATTCATTATAATAATTCTTATATGTAATCGAATCTGTTTCATAATTAATGTCTTTAACCAGATTAAAATAATTTGTACCTATTGCATATAAAACCGTATAGTTGCTCGGATCTTTTTCAATTGCTAACTTTAGCATATTTTGTGCTTCTTTTATTTGTTTTTTCAACAGGTAAATATTTGCTTCGGCAAGAATAAACTCCAGATTATTGCCTAAGTTTTCTTTCCCTGACTGCAAGGTTTTTAAAGCATTTAAAGTATCTTTCTCACTCAGATAAATATTTGCAAGCATTGTATATATCAATGTTTTCTTATATTTCAAATCAATTAATTTTCGAAAAAAATCTTTTGATTTAACTTTAATTTCGGGCTTTCCTGTATTTTGAGCTGCCACTCCTGCATACATTAATGAATAATAATAAACAGAATCTGTAGTTCCTGTACTTCCTTTTATTTCTATTACTTTAGAAAAAGTATTAACAGCTTTTTCATATTTCTTTCGGTTATATTCCCTTACTGCTTCATTATAAAATTCCAAACCGCAATTATTAAGATTTGAATTAAGCTCATTGGTATATTTCTTTTCCTGTTCATCAAGTTTGAATGCTGTCATAAATGAATTATACGCAATTTCCAGTGCATTTGAATCAAGTGATTTGAATTTTGGATTTGTTGAAGAATGGATGTCGTAATAAATTATTCCTTTGTAAAACCATGCTTTTGCCTTGTTTTTTGTTTCTTCATTAACACATGCTTCATCAATTGCCGTCTTTGCCCTGTCAAGCTTGCCTTCTCTTTGATATTTGAATGCGCTGTTAATATTAATAACTTGTGCTTCCAATTTCATCAGAAAAATCATTCCGATAAATAAAATTGCTATCTTTTTCATAATTTTAAATTTTAATTTTATCAAACTATTTATTATTGCAAAACAATTGCCATAAATTGAAATAACATTAAATTTTTGCAAATTTATATTTTTATTTTAAATAACGTGAATTTGGAATTTATTTTATATTAATTTTTTAGGTTCTATAACGAATAGTTATGGGTAAATAAATTTGAGTAAACAATTGCTACGACCTTCAGATATGCGATAATTTCCGAGTAAAAAGAATTTTCTGCGTGAAGTTGATAGTAAAATCTTACCAGATTATAAAAAAAGAATTACTACTTTTCGTTATTTTCTTCCTTCGATTCTTCCTCAATGTCCTCATCATTTTCTGCTGAATTATCGATTTCATTTTCATCTTCGTCATCCGGTTCGATAGCTTCAATCTCTTCTTCATTAATCGGCAAAGGTTTAACTCTTTCCTGCAATTCGTTCTCGGATTCTTCATCAATAACAACTTTTGTAACTGAAGCAATAGCATCTTCATTTTTCAAATTGATAAGCCGTACTCCCTGTGTTGCTCTACCCATAACTCGTAAGTCGGCAACTGCCATTCTGATAATTATTCCCGATTTATTTATTATCATTAAATCATCGGTATCAACAACGTTCTGAATAGCAATAAGGCAACCGGTTTTATCGGTGATATTTATTGTTTTTACACCTTTGCCGCCTCTGTTTGTAACCCTGTAATCGTCAACTTTTGTTCGTTTTCCGTATCCGTTTTCGGAAACAACAAGTAAAGTTGAATTGCTGTCTTCCACACAAACCATTCCGATAGCTTCATCTTTTGAGTTATTCATTCTTATTCCTCTGACACCGCTTGCGCCTCTGCCCATTGGGCGAACCTTGCTTTCATTAAATCTTATTGCTCTTCCCGATTTCAAGGCAATTACAATTTCATCTTTCCCTCCTGTCATTTTTGCTTCAATAAGATGGTCTCCGTCTTTTACAGTAATTGCTATAATTCCATTCTGGCGTGGACGCGAGAATGCTTCGAGTTTTGTTTTCTTTATTACACCTTTTTGGGTGCACATAATTATGTAATTATTTTCAATATATTCTTTGTCATCAAGATTTTTAACATTTATATATGCTTTGATTTTGTCGCTTGGTTCAAGATTCAAAAGATTTTGTATTGCTCTGCCTTTCGATGCTCTCGTTCCTTCAGGAATTTCATAAACTTTAAGCCAGAAACATTTACCGCTTTCGGTAAAGAAAAGCATATAGTTATGATTTGTTGCGGTAAATAAATGTTCAATATAATCCTCCTCGCGAGAATCGCTTCCCTTAGAACCGCGACCTCCCCTGTTCTGTCGCCTGTATTCGGAAAGCGGAGTTCTTTTTATGTACCCTAAATGCGAAATAGTGATAACAACTGCTTCATCTGCTATTGTATCTTCAATTCTGAAATCATCGGCAGTGTAAACAATTTCACTTCTCGGAGCATCTCCATATTTACTCTTAATTTCGGCAAGTTCTTCTTTTATGATTTTCATTCTTAAAGTTACATCTTCCAATATTTCTTTGAAATACTTTATTTGTTTTAGCAAACCTATATGTTCTTCTTTTATTTTTTCTCTTTCAAGTCCTGTAAGTCGCTGTAAACGCATTTCTAAAATAGCTTTTGCCTGAATTTCAGTCAATGCAAATGCTTCAATTAACCCCGACTTTGCATCATCGGGTGTTGCAGATGATTTTATGAGTTTGATTACTGCATCTATATTGTCAACTGCAATTAACAAGCCCTCTAATATATGTGCACGCTTTTCGGCTTCTTTTAATTCATATTTTGTTCTTCTTACAACAATTTCATGGCGGTGTTCAACAAAGCTTTTAATCATATCCTTTAAATTCAACATTACCGGTCTTCTGTTAATTAAAGCTATATTGTTTACACTAAACGAAGATTGTAGCTGAGTGTATTTAAACAAATTGTTTAATACTACATTTGCAATCGCATCTCTTTTAAGGTCATACACTATCCTTATACCATTCCTGTCAGATTCATCTCTTATATCGGAAATGCCTTCTATTTGCTTCTCATTCACAAGGTCGGCAGTTTTTTTAATCATTTCCGCTTTGTTAACCAGATAAGGAACCGAAGTTGCAATAATTGCATCTTTTTCTTTTGTTATTGGTTCTATATTTGTGTTTGCTCTTATAATAATTCTGCCTCTGCCAGTTTCAAAAGCATTTTTAACGCCTTCGTAACCGTATATAATTCCACCATAAGGAAAATCAGGGGCTTTAATATGTTGCATCAATTCCGCAATAGTAATATCGTTATTGTCAATAAATGCCATAACGCCATCAATTACCTGCGATAAATTATGAGGAGGCATATTTGTTGCCATACCCACGGCAATTCCTGAAGTTCCGTTTATAAGCAGATTTGGGATTTTTGTGGGGAGAATAACCGGCTCTTCAAGGGTATCATCAAAATTGAGTGAGAAATCAACGGTTTCTTTGTCAATATCGGCAAGCATTTCCTCGGCAATTTTTTTCAGGCGTGCTTCTGTATATCGCATCGCAGCGGGACTATCTCCATCAATAGAACCGAAATTTCCTTGCCCGTCAACTAAGGGGTATCGCAACGACCAATCCTGCGCCATCCTCACCATAGCATCATAAACAGAAGTATCTCCGTGAGGATGATACTTACCAAGAACTTCACCCACAATTCTTGCTGATTTTTTATAGGGGCGGTTCGACATAACCCCAAGTTCGTACATTCCAAAAAGCACTCTTCTATGAACCGGTTTAAGTCCATCTCTTATATCAGGTAATGCTCTGGAAACTATCACCGACATTGAATAATCAATGTAAGCCGATTTCATTTGCTCTTCAATATTTACTGCTATAATTTTTTCTCCTTCTTCTGACATACTTTTCCTGCGTTTAAGTTCGTTATGTTAATATTATATTAATACATTAAAAAAATCAAAAATTTTGTTATAGAGGCACCTCTATTTTAATTCCACGAAGTTATAAAAATATTTTATTTTTTTTTAAAAAAAATGAAAGAATTTTAATGTTAATAAAATTTTGTATCTTTGTTATGAAAACAACGTTGAACATTATATTTTAATAAAAAAATATAAAAGCTATATAAAATATGGACGCAAAATTTTCCTCAAGAGTAAAAGATGTTTTAACATTTAGCCGCGAAGAAGCTACTCGCTTAGGTAATGATTATATTGGCACCGAGCATTTATTTCTAGGAATATTAAGAGAAGGCGAAGGCACTGCCGTTCAGATTCTGATGAATTTGGGTGTTAATCTTACTGAAATTAAAAAAAATATTGAATTTTCCATAAGAAAAGAAACTTCACAAAAAATAAATTCCAGCAATATCCCTTTTGTAAAACAGGCAGAAAGAATCCTTAAACTCACTCATCTTGAAGCAAGATACTACAGAAGCAAGGTAATCGGAACAGAACATATTCTTTTATCAATACTAAAAAACGATGACAATGTCGTTACTCAAGCATTGAAGAGATACAACTTAACTTATGAATTGGTTGCTGATGAAGTAAAATTATTAAGTCCGAATCAGGATGTAACAAGTGAATTACCTGGAAACGGTGGTGGTGATGATGACCCTTTTGAAGAAAAGGAAAGCGGTTTCAGTGGAACAAAGAAAACGGGAGATACAAAATCCAAAACTCCAGTGCTTGATAATTTCAGTCGCGACCTTACAAAAGCTGCGGAAGAAAACCGTCTTGACCCTATAGTTGGCAGAGACCGTGAACTTGAACGCATAGCTCAGATATTAAGCCGCAGAAAGAAAAACAATCCTATTCTTATTGGTGAACCAGGAGTTGGAAAATCAGCTATTGCCGAAGGTTTGGCATTGCGAATAATTCAAAGAAAAGTTTCAAGAACACTTTTTGATAAAAGAATTGTTACACTTGATTTGGCATCTTTGGTTGCCGGTACAAAATACCGCGGGCAATTCGAAGAAAGAATGAAAGCCGTTATTAATGAACTCGAAAAAAATCAGAATATAATTCTTTTTATTGACGAAATTCATACTATTGTTGGTGCAGGAGGTGCATCGGGTTCGCTTGATGCGTCTAACATGTTCAAACCGGCATTAGCACGCGGCGACATACAATGTATCGGTGCAACCACACTTGATGAATACCGCCAATACATTGAAAAAGACGGTGCGTTAGACCGCAGGTTTCAGAAAATACTGATTGACCCTCCCACTATTGACGAAACAATCAACATTCTTGCAAAAATTAAACCGCGATACGAAGACCATCATAATGTTTTGTACACCGATGAAGCCATTAAAGCTTGTGTGCTGTTGACTACCAGATACATCACCGACAGGTGTCTGCCCGATAAAGCAATTGATGCTATGGATGAAGCAGGCGCAAGAGTTCATATAAAAAATATAGTTGTACCAAAAGAAATTATTGAAATAGAAAAGAAAATTGAAGAAACAAAACAGGAAAAAAGCCGCACCATAAAATCACAGAAATATGAAGATGCTGCAAAGTTAAGGGATATTGAAAGGAAATTACTTGAAGACCTCGAAAGAACAAAAGCAAACTGGGAACAGGAAACCCGCAATAACAGGGAAACTGTGAGCGATGAAAATGTTGCTGAAGTTGTTGCAATGATGACAGGTGTTCCTGTTCAAAGAATTGCACAAAACGAAAGCGACCGACTTGCCTTGATGGCAGAAGAACTAAAAGGCACTGTAATCGGACAGGATGGCGCAATCGCTAAGGTTGTTAAAGCGATACATCGTAACCGTGCAGGACTAAAAGACCCAAATAAACCTATCGGAACATTTATATTTTTGGGACCTACAGGTGTTGGAAAAACTTATCTTGCAAAAGTTCTTGCTAAATATTTATTCGACAGCGAAGATACTTTGATAAGAGTAGATATGAGCGAATACATGGAAAAATTTGCTGTTTCACGTCTTGTTGGAGCACCTCCGGGATATGTTGGTTACGAAGAAGGCGGTCAGCTTACAGAAAAAGTAAGGAGAAAACCATACTCGGTTGTATTGCTTGATGAAATTGAAAAAGCACATCCCGATGTATTTCATATCTTGCTTCAGGTTCTTGATGATGGCATATTAACCGACAGCTTCGGCAGGAAAGTTGATTTTAAAAACACAATTATTATTATGACTTCAAACATCGGCTCTCGCCAGTTAAGGGAATTCGGTGCCGGCGTTGGCTTTAAAACAAGCAGCAAACTAAAAAATATGGATGAATACAACCGAAGCATTATAGAAAATGCACTAAAAAAAGCATTTGCTCCGGAATTTCTAAACAGAATAGATGATGTTGTGATATTTGAATCATTAGAACGCGAAGATATTCATAAAATAATTGACATTGAACTTGAAAAACTTTATAAAAGAATAAATTCTCTTGGCTATAATATTATACTTACTGAACCTGCAAAAGATTTTATTGCCGATAAAGGTTATGATTCTCTGTTCGGTGCAAGACCTCTGAAACGGGCTATTCAGAAATATTTAGAAGACCCGCTGGCTGAAGAAATAATAAAATCAAAACTTACCGAAGGAGATACAATAAATATTGACTTCAACAAAGATGATGATACTCTGAAAATGGAAACCAAGAAAAAGGAAGCTGCTGTTACAAAAGAAAACGGGAAAAAGAAAGAATCATAAGATGTTTCAGCAAACAGGTGTGAATTGCGGCAAATTTAATTTCAAGCCATCATAAGCAAGTTTAATAAACGAAGGCAATGTCTTCTCAACTTCCTCATGTAATCCTAATTGATGGCTTATATGTGTTAAATATGCTGTTTCGGGTTTAAGTTCACTTAATACTTCAATAGCTTGTTCTAAATTATAATGCGAAATATGTGTGTTTATTCTTAATGCATTTAAAACAATGCATTTTGAACCAATTACCTTATTCATCTCCGTATGCGAAATAGTACTTGCATCAGTGATATATGTAAAATCCCCTACTCTGTATCCAAAAATCCTCAATCTATAATGAAGAACTTCGATTGGTGTAAATTTTATATCATTTATTTCAAAAGGTATATTTTTAATTGTGTGTAAATTTATATCTGGTAAGCTTGAAAACTTTTTATCCTCAAAAGCATAGCAGAAATCTTTTTTTATACTTTTTGTTACTTCTTTTGATGCAAATACATCAATAGGTTTTCTCTGAATATAATTAAATCCTCTCACATCATCC
Source organism: Bacteroidales bacterium (assembly GCA_041671145.1). Classification (NCBI taxonomy): domain Bacteria; kingdom Pseudomonadati; phylum Bacteroidota; class Bacteroidia; order Bacteroidales; species Bacteroidales bacterium. The sequence goes on from JBAZBZ010000013.1 coordinate 49,728, forward strand.
AATCCGCCGATATGGTCTTTATGTGCATGTGTTATAATAACAGCATCAATTTTTTTAACATTTTCTCTGAGCATTTGCTGGCGAAAATCCATTCCCGCATCAATAATAAAATTGTTTCCGTTAATTTCTAACATTACGGATGACCTCAATCGCTTATCTCTGACATCTGCCGATTTGCATACTTCGCAATTGCATGCAACCACAGGTACGCCTTGCGATGTTCCTGTTCCAAGAAATGTTACTTTCATTTTTCTTTATAAATAACAAAGTTAAAATGGGGTTATGCTTATAAAACCTGATTAACTAAGTACTATCAGAATCTTAAACGCCTAATGATTACAAATGATTATTGACGGTATAACATTATTATTCCTTATTATTTTTTCACTTCAACTTTATTGTCATAAATAAGTTTAAAGAAGTAAACTCCGCTTTTTAGATTACTAATATCTATTTGTGTTGTCTTTATTTTTTCATTTTTTAACTACGCAAATATAATAATTTTTATCTGCAGATAAAGTTCACTTTAAATTATTCTTAATACGTCATAATAAAAACTCACAACTGAAAATATCCATATTCATGAAAAATCGTAATTTTTGTTTCATATAAACCGCTAACATCTAACATTTAACATCGAGCAATGGAATTTATTTTTCATTTACAAAGTATTATTCTAAATTTGCTAAATATAAATGTGATAAAAGTTTTCTGCAAATGTGGGTTTTTCTTGTTAGGTTAATTCTTAGATACCGATTGTCGATACTTATTGTTATAGGCATAGTTACTGCTTTCATGGCTTATAATGCGACTAAAGTAAAATTGTCATACGAACTTGCCAGAATGCTTCCTGCTGCCGATTCAGCGAATGTTGAATACGATACATTCAAAAGCAGATTCGGTGAAGATGGAAATGTTTTTGCCATAGGCATAAAAAACGATAAGATTTTTGAACTTGAGGAATTCAACGCACTGTATGATTTGTGTAACACTATTAGAAAATATGAAGGTATTGAAGAAGTTGTTTCGATAACCAGGGCATTGAATATTTTCAAAAATGACAGCACAAGAAAATTTGATTTCAAACCAATAGTACAAACAAAGCCCACCAAACAAACCGAAGTTGACAGTTTAAAAAATATTATTTATTCCCTCCCCTTTTACGAAGGATTATTATTTAATCCCAAAACCAGTTCATACTTAATAGCAATAACGCTCGACAAGAATAAACTCAATAACAAAAGCAGAGTTGGTTTAATATACAGCATAAGAAATATTGTCGAAAAATACAGGATAAAACATAATGTCGAAGTTCATTACTCAGGATTGCCATATATAAGAACCGTTACCTCACAAAAGGTAAAAGAAGAGCTCAAACTATTTGTTTTGCTTTCCCTGATAATAGCATCGTTGATTCTTATTATATTCTTCAGGTCATTCAGGGTTTTATTTTCCTGCCTGATAATTGTTGTAATAAGTGTTATATGGGGATTGGGAACCATTGCATTGTTCAATTATAAAATCACAATATTAACAGGCGTAATTCCGTCGTTGCTTGTTATTAAAGCTATTCAGAACTGCATTTATTTGCTTAACAAATACCACTGGGAATACAAAAATCACGGCAATAAAATAAAAGCATTGTCGCGGGTAGTTCAAAGAATTGGCTTTGCAACGCTTATAACCAATATCACAACAGCAATCGGTTTTGCTGCTTTTATCTTTACCTCAAATGCAATTCTTAAGGAATTCGGAGTTATTGCTTCAATGAATGTAATGTTTGAATATTTACTTTCAATAATACTCATACCTGTTATTTTCAGCTACCTTCCGCCTCCCAAGCAAAAGCACATTTTGTATCTTGACAGCAAATTTGTACAAACAATAATGAATAAGGTAAAATTTATTGTTTTAAACAAACGCGGAACGGTATACATAATAGGAACTGCAATAATACTTGTTTGTTTTTATGGAATGACACTTATGCGTACTTCGGGAAAAGTTGTTGACGACATTCCCGAAAGAGACCCGATTTACAAAGACCTTAAATTTTTTGAAAAGAATTTCAGCGGTGTCATGCCTTTTGAAATATCCATAGATACCAAGAAAAAGAACGGCGTGATGCGGCTGAGCACTATAAGGAAAATTGATTCGCTGCAAAATGTAATTTCAAAGTTTTCCATATTTTCTCAACCCTTATCTCTTGCCGAACTTGTAAAATTCTCGAAACAGTCATTTTACCACGGCGCTCGAGAAAAATATGAACTTCCTGATGGAAGAGAGACAGCTTTTATAATGCAATACTTTCCTTCAAAAATAAAAGGAAAGAAAAATATTTTACATTCATTCATTGACAGTACAAAGCAATATACGCGCATCAGCGTTCAAATGGCTGATATCGGAATGAAAGAAATGAACCTGATGAAGCTGCAACTGAGACCTAAAGTAGATTCCATTTTCCCTCCGAAAAATTTTAATGTGACATTTACCGGCAATAGCATAGTTTACACAAAAGGAACTGAATTTTTAATTCATAATTTGTGGGAAAGCATTGTCATTGCTATTATCCTCATATCATTACTCATGACTTTTGTATTTTCATCATACAGAATGATAGTCATTGCAATGTTCTGCAATCTTATCCCGCTTTTAATTACTGCTGCTATCATGGGTTTTGCAAATATTCCCATAAAGCCATCTACTATCATTGTTTTCAGTGTTGCACTCGGCATAGCAGTTGACAATGCAATAATTTTTCTTTCAAAATACCGCCATGAACTCAAATTTCGCAGTACTGACATAAAAGAATCGGTAATAAATGCACTTGATGAAACCGGCGTGAGCATTATTTATACTTCAATAGTGCTTGTTATGGGATTTGCTATTTATATAGTTTCGGGCTTTGGAGGAACGCAGGCACTCGGCTTGCTTATCACCATCACCTTGTTTGTTGCTTTGTTTTTTAACCTTGTTGCATTGCCTTCGTTAATTCTCAGCTTTAACAAAACAATTGTTACAGAAGCATTCAAAGAACCTTTAATTGAAATTTACGATAACGATGAGGATGCTGAAGAAGAAAACGAAGGAGAAAATAACGACAATAAAATGAAGGAATGAAAGTTTAAAATGTTTGTAGTTTGTAGTTACGCTTTTTATAATGACCAATGGCAAATATCGAAGTTAGCAATTTAGAAATAAAACAATATTTAAGTATTAAAGTTGTGATTAATAAAATTTTCCGAAACTTTAAACTTTAGACATTAAACATTAAACTTTTTTTAAAAAATGAAAGGTATAATATTAGCAGGAGGTGCAGGCACGCGATTGCATCCCATAACCTTAGCCATGAGCAAACAGCTCATGCCAATATACGATAAGCCAATGATTTATTATCCGTTGTCGGTTTTGATGATGGCAGGAATATCCGAAATACTTGTAATTTCAACACCTTCCGACCTTCCTGATTTCGAAAAACTTCTTGGCGACGGGAAAAAAATCGGTTGTTCTTTTAAATATGCAGTGCAGGAAATCCCCAACGGACTTGCTCAAGCATTTGTAATAGGCGAAAAATTTATTAAAAAAGATAAAGTTTGCTTAATACTTGGTGACAACATTTTTTTCAGCAGCGGTTTGCAGGGACTTTTAAAAGAAAACTCCGAACCTGATGGCGGTGTTGTTTTTGCATATCACGTTTCCGACCCTGAAAGATACGGTGTTGTTGCGTTTGATGAAAACCTGAAAGCAATATCAATTGAAGAAAAACCGAAACATCCGAAATCAAATTTTGCTGTACCTGGATTGTATATGTACGACAATAGTGTTGTTGGAGTAGCCAAAAACATTAAACCGAGTGCAAGAGGTGAATATGAAATCACCGATGTAAACAAATGGTATCTTGAAAAAGGCAAACTCAAAGTAGGTGTTTTAAGCAGAGGAACGGCATGGCTCGATACGGGCACTTTTGCTTCGCTCATGCAGGCAAGTCAGTTTGTGCAGGTTATTGAAGAAAGACAGGGATTGAAAATCGGATGTATTGAAGAAGTTGCTTACCGCATGGGATTTATAAATGCAGAACAGTTAAAAAAACTTGCACAACCATTGCTGAAAAGCGGATATGGAGAGTATCTTTTGAAAATCGTTTAATAGTTTGTGGTTTGTAGTTATCGCTTTTTTATACTTTCCACTGACCATTGATTATAAGATAAATATTAAATGTTTTATGGTTTACAGTTTTCAATTTAATAGCACAGGCATTTAAATACCGAAACTTTAGACATTAAACTTTAAACTTTTTTAAATATCGAACATCGAAGTTTGACTGATGACTATTGACTAATGACTTTATTTATGCATTCCATTGAATACTTACAGAAACGAATAGATGAAGAAATTGCAGGTTTGAATTTTAATTTAGAGCCAAAAGAACTTTACGACCCTATTGCGTACATGCTTTCGATAGGCGGGAAAAGATTGCGACCTGCATTAGCACTACTTTCCTGCGATGTTTTCGGCGGTGATATTGAAAAGGCAATTTTCCCCGCTCTTGCTATTGAAACATTTCACAACTTCACACTTATCCATGATGACATAATGGATAATGCACCAATACGCAGAGGACACACTACTGTTTATAAAAATGCAATCCCAATGTTGCCATTCTTTCAGGTGATGCGATGTTTGCCAAAGCTTATGAGCTTCTTATAAAAACCGATGAGATTTATTATAACAAAATTCTGAAAGTATTTAACCAAACCTCCATTGAAGTTTGCGAAGGGCAACAGTTTGATATGAATTTCGAAACTCAGGAAGATATTACAATTCCCGAATACATTAAAATGATTCGTTTAAAAACAGGAGTTCTTATTGCTGCATGTTTTAATGTTGGTTCTATTATTGCTTTTGCTTCCGATGAAGATGCTCAAAATATTTATTCTTTCGGAGAAAATCTCGGCATTGCTTTTCAATTGCAAGACGACCTTCTTGATGTATATGCAGAGCAGAATAAATTCGGGAAAAAAATCGGCAGTGATATTTTAACAAACAAAAAAACCTTTCTTCTGATTAAAGCATTGGAACTTGCAAAAGATAAAACCTCAGAAAAACTAAAGTCCATACTTAAAAGCAATAATTTTATTCCTGAAGAAAAAATCAAGGAAGTTACCGCAATTTACAATTTTCTAAACATTAAAGAACTTACCATAAAAATGATTGACAATTATTACGAAAAATCATTGAGATATCTCGAATTATTGAGCATCAACAATGGAAAGAAAAAAGTTTTAAAGGATTTTGCCGGAAGTATAATGAAAAGGGACTTTTAGCTCGCATTACAGGCAGCTTGCTGCTCTAACAAAATCAACAAAAAGCGGATGTGGGCTGTCAACAGTGCTTCTGTATTCGGGATGGAACTGAACACCGATAAACCAAGGATGAGAAGGCAATTCAATAATTTCCACAAGACCGCCATCAGGATTTATTCCGCTTGCGAGCATTCCTGCTTTCTGAAAATCTTCCAGATAATTATTATTAAATTCAAACCTATGGCGGTGACGCTCTGCAATTTTTGTTTTTTTATAAATTCCATAAACTTTGGTTGCTTCGGTAATCACACAGGGATATGCTCCCAGTCGCATTGTTCCACCTTTGATATATATTTTCTTCTGTTCAGTCATTAAATCAATAACAGGATATTTTGTATTGGGGTTTATTTCTGTAGAATGTGCATCTTTGAATCCAAGAACATTTCTAGCAAACTCAACAACTGCGCATTGCATCCCAAGACATATTCCCAGAAATGGAATTTTATTTTCACGAGCAAATTTAATAGAATGAATCTTACCGTCAATACCGCGCTCGCCGAATCCGGGTGCTACAATAATCCCTTTGAGACCGTTTAATTTTTCGTTGACATTTGCAATAGTAATACCTTCGGAATGTATGAGTTTAATATTTATTTTAAATTCCTGAATTGTTCCTGCCTGTATCAATGATTCAACTATGGATTTATAAGCATCTTTCAGTTCAACATATTTTCCAACCAAGCCAATTTCAATTTCTTTTTTCGGATTTTTGAGTTTCTTTAAAAAGCATTCCCAGTCCTTCAAATCTGGTGCCTTGTCAGCCGACAAGCCAATTTTTCCAAGCACAACTTCATCGAGCTTTTCTTTTTTCATCAAAACAGGAACTTCATAAATTGATGAAGCATCAATGGATTCGATTACAGAACTCGGTTCAACATTGCAAAACAGAGCGATTTTATTTCGTATGGCGGGAGTAATGCTTTTAATGGTGCGGCAAACAAGTATATCGGGCTGAACTCCTGATTCGAGTAAGGTCTTAACGGAATGCTGTGTTGGTTTTGTTTTAAGTTCTCCGGTAGTATTCAAATATGGAAGCAAAGTCAAATGTACAACAAGGCAATCGTTTCCCATTTCCCATTTCAACTGACGAACAGCTTCAATGTATGGAAGCGATTCAATATCGCCAACGGTCCCTCCTATTTCGGTAATTACAATATCATATTTTTTTGTTTCTCCGAGAATTTTAATTCTGTGTTTTATTTCATCCGTAATATGAGGAATTACCTGAACTGTTTCGCCAAGATAATCGCCTTTGCGCTCTTTATCAATTACCGTTTGATATATTCTGCCTGTTGTAACATTATTTGCCTGCGATGTAGGTACATTGAGAAAACGTTCATAATGCCCGAGGTCAAGGTCAGTTTCCGCTCCGTCTTCGGTAACATAACATTCACCGTGTTCATAAGGATTAAGAGTTCCGGGGTCAATATTTATGTATGGGTCGAGTTTTTGTATGGTAATTGAAAAGCCACGTGCCTGCAATAATTTTGCAAGCGATGCTGATATAATACCTTTCCCGAGTGAGGAAGTTACTCCACCTGTTACAAATATATATTTCACCGAAGCCATCAACTGCTGTTTTTTTATTATGCTACAAATCTAATTAATTTTAGATTAAATACAAATTGAAAAATTTTAAATAAATTTATTTTTACAAAAAATCAAAAATTCTGAGCCTCTTATGGGATTTGAACCTATGACCTGTTCATTACGAATGAACTGCTCTACCGCTGAGCTAAAGAGGCATAAAAATATTATTGCTAATCTGCGTTATTCGCAAAAAACAAAATGTTTGTAGTTTGTGGTTTGTCGTTGATTTCCTTTTTTATTTTTTGTTATATATTTTTTCAGCCATGTTCACGGCATTATAAGCATTAAGTAAACCGCCCGTTACCGACAATGTTCCGAATCTAACTTTTTCTTTTTTTGTGGATTTTGAATCCTGTTTATACACTTTTTTCTTTTCAAGTTTCAAGCTTGAATCCATAATAATTTTCTTTATTTCTTTAGCAGTCAATTGAGGGTAATATGACTTCAATAATGCAGCAACACCTGCAACCATGGGACTGGCAAAGCTTGTACCATCACCCGTTGTATATTTGTTGTCCGGTTTTAATGAATAAATATCTTCACCCGGAGCAAAAATATCAACATTCTTTTTTCCATAATTTGAAAATGAAGCTACAAGATTTTTATCAAGATGTTTTGTTGAAGCCCCTACTTCGAGCCAGTTTCCAGTAATTACTTTCCCATCGTTAAAATATTTTTTCGGATAATTTTCAACCACATCATTATTTTCTGCATCATTGCCGGCAGCATGAACTAATAATACATCTTTTTCTTCTGCAAGTTTAAGAACATCGTCAACAAATATTTTTTCTGGTGAATATCCTTTGCCAAAACTCATATTTATAATTTTTGCCCCGTTATTTATGGCATATCTTATTGCATTTGCAACATCTTTGTCCCTTTCGTCACCATTTGGAATGGCTCTGATAACCATTATTTCAACGCTGTCGGCAATGCCATCCATACCTATATTATTGTTTCTTTCAGCAGCAATAATTCCCGACACAAAAGTGCCATGCGAAGGGGTATTTGCTATAACATCACTATTTCCGTAATGTATTCCATCAAGTTGCGTTGGATTATCTCCAATAATTTTCCTTGGATTATAAGAGGTATCAACTCCGTATAAATAATTGTTGTAATAATATTCTTTCATTTCCTTATATTTCTCTATGTCGAAATTTTTTATTTCAAGTGTCAACAGGTAATATTTACTTTCATTCACAACACTATCTTTTGTATTAACAGACAATAAATCCATTATTGAATAATCTGTTTTTTTAAGATAATCAGTTATTATACTGTCTTTTTTAGTAAAATATTTATCGAGAGAAGAATTTTTCAGCATATTGTAATCTAAAGTTGCTTGTATGTATTTCGCATAATATTCCCTGCATATTTTTTTATAGTAAGCAAAACCTGTTGTATCTTTAATTTTACATTTACTTAATATCGTATCGCCGAATTTTCTTGTCATGTCTCTGAAAAGGCGTGTTAATTCCATAGTTTCCTGCTTAATATTTTCACCGTTTGAATTGCCTAAAAAATTCCATCCGTGAATATCGTCAATAAATCCGTTGTTATCATCGTCAACATTATTTACGGGAATTTCTTTTCTGTTTGTCCAGATTCTATTTTTAATATCTTCATGGTTAATATCAACACCGCCATCAATAACTGCAATTATTACCTTATGAGGAATTTTATTTTTCAATATTTCCTGATATGCCTTGTTCAAGCTTATTCCAGCAACTTTATCTTTCTTCGGGTATAAAGTGTGCCAGCTTTTATTTTCTTCACTTTTCTTTTTTCTGCTTTTATGTTTTGCAAGAACGCCATTGTCGGAATAAGAATAATTGGCTGTAACAAGGAATGCTGCAGTTATAAATAAAATTAATAGGTTTCTCATTTACACTTAATTTAGTTGATATTTCTTTTACGGAATTCTGTGAGAGTTTGTTGTTTGTAGTTGTTTTTATAACAACAAACCGCAAACAATTTAAACTACAAACTCTTTTTAAAGCATCTTTTTCTTTTATGTTGAACATGCTCATATATTTTCCAGTGCTGAATGGCTTTCTGGTTGGTTTCTATCATACCGGTAGTTTCAACGTGAGTGATGCCATGTTCAAGAATTGTTTGCATGAGTTCGGAAATAATGATAGAAGGAACTCCCATTCCCTGCATCTGCGGGTTAACGGCAGTAAGAAACAAATCTATTTCCTTGGGATTTTTCAATGCTTTCATGATGTGATAAAATCCGAATGGAAATAATTTTCCTTTTGCTTTTTGCATTGCTTTGGATAAAGAAGGCACACCGATAATAAATCCCACAACTTTATAATCTGCATCAAATACAATCTTAACAAATTTAGGATTCAGCATTTTCATGTATTTCTTTTTATAATATTCCACCATTTTCTCATCAAAAGCAACAACGCTGAATAGTTCTTCAAATGCTTTATTAAGCAACTCGAACATATCGTTTGCATAAAGCATCAAATCCTTGGAAGACAAAAATGTTTTAGAAGTAAGATTATATCTTTTCTTTATTGTTTCACATAGTTTAATTGCTTTTTCGGGTATTTCTTTCGGCATTGTAAGACGAAATTCGAGCCAGTCAATTTCTTTTTCATATCCTGCTTTTTCAATATGTTCTTTATAATACGGGAAATGATATTCAGAAGCAACAGAAGGAAGATAATCGAATCCTTCAATAAGAATTGCCTGATGGTCGAGGTTGGTGAAACCGAGTGGTCCATGAATTGCAGTCATGCCTTGTTCTTTTGCCCATTTTTCGACAGCTTCGAGAAGTTTTGCTGAAATCTCAAAATCATCAACAAATTCTATTCTTGAGAAACGTGCAACCTTTTCATTTGTTTTCTCAATATCTTTTTCATTTATAATTCCGCCGATTCTTCCCATGCATTTATTGTCTTTATATGCCAGCCAGAATTTTGCTTTACAGAAATTAAAAGCAGGATTGTACTTCGGTAACAATGATTTTATTTCGTCGGCTTTTAAAGGCGGCACCCAATATTCTGCATTTTTATATAATTCAAACTGAAAATTTACAAATTGCTTTATATCTTTTTTAGTAATAACTTCTTTTATTTCAACGCTCATATAATTTATTTTCATTAATAATAATTACCAAAAATATTGTTTTTTTAGCATTATTTCAAAAATTAAATTTTATTTTTCTTTTACCGAAAAAATAATCTTATAAAAAAATTTACGATGTTTCCAGACATGAATAATCGCAATCACGGCAAAGCCAACAGCGCAGTCAACGTGAAAAACATAAAGCTGTCTTAAAAAGGAAACATGAAATCCATAATTAATTTTCAGAACAAGAAATATTCCGATTAATCCGGGAAAAAGAAATGCCATAAGCAAAAAAGAATTCCAGATTTTCGTATGTGTTGTTTTTTTTACTTTCTTTTTTCTCACGAGTAGTAAAGAAACAACATATAAAAAAATTAATGAAACGGATATGCCAATAAAGTGATATGGCGAAGTTGCAGCAGGTGGTTTTACGCCATTTTCCTCGCTTATTGCAGTTGCGGAATTATTTTTTGTAACAATATTTTTCTCGGAAGCTTCGTTTTTACTTTTAATTTTATCAACAGTAGTATCTGTATTTATTTTTTCTTCATACGATTTATTTTTCAAAAACGAACATTCAATTTTAGATTTTTCACTGGTAACATTCGTTTTTTTATTTTGTTTTAATTTATAAACTTCATTTTCATTCTTTTTTATTATTGCATCTGGATTATTTTCAATTACAGCTTTATCGCAATAGCCGTCTTTATTGACATCAATATACAATCCGCACTGTCCCTTGCAGTTTTTTATATTATTTGGACATTGCGAAAAAGAGTGTAGAGTAAAAAGTAAAAATGTGGTTATAAAATAGTATTTCATTAATGTTGTAATTAAAAAAATGGACTTACACTGTCGGTTGTTACTATGTATATTTCGTTTGTAGTTTTTTGTTCATAGTTTTTAATTATTTTCGTGAGTTCTGCAATTTATTGCGGATATAAAATTCTTTCGAAATCGCTGACAACTCCTGCCGATTTTGGTATATTTTGTTTGAAGATATCTCTTTCGGATACAAATATTGTTGAGTCGGCAGTGGTATATGTTTGGGCAAATGCAGATGAACAAATTAGAAGCAGGTTGAATATTATTATTATCATTAAAAAAACATTTATCAGAAATTGTCTTTCTTCTGTTCTTCGGGTTTTTCCATTAACTTTTTAAGTTTTGCAATAATATCCCTTGTGTAAACATCAATTTGTGTTAGATACGATTCATAAAGGGGACTGTATGACTGGGCATTTTTATCAAACCATTTTTCTACAGGAGTGTATGAATTTGCTTTGATATTATATTTTGTAAATGTGTAACGGTATTTATTGTCTTTAATTTCTATTTTAAAGCTATACTGGATAATACCCGATTCCGATTTATTACCGGCTTTATCGTAATTGTAAATTTTAAATCTGTATTTTCCTTCAATAATGCCATTAGCTTCATCTCTTGTGGTAGTTGCTTCCTGTGAATTAACGAAGCAGGCACTTATCCATTCAATTGTGTGTCGGTACAAAAGTGTTTTATTGAAGCTTGATTTGACTATTTCCTTATATGTAATTAAGTTTGTTGCCGAATCAATTGGAATTTTGGGTGCTTGTGCATTAGCAGTTTGCTTTTGAGAAAATGAAAGCTGTATACAGCCAATAAAAGCAATGATTGCGAGAGTAATAATTTTTGTTCTCATATTTTTATTTTTAATAATTTATTCTAAAAACATCAAAAAACCTGCCGGAATTTCAAAGTTTATTTTTATAAATAGTTTGCATTCTGTCGGGACCAACTGAAATCATTGATACAGGAATATTTATTTCTTTTTCAATAAAATCCACATACTCGATTAATTCTTTCGGTGTATTTTCAATTTTATTAATTCCCGATATATCTTTTACCCATCCTTTCATTTTTTTATACACGGGTGTCAGAGCATCGTCAAGTCTGAAAGGCACATAGTCAATATTTTTACCTTTATAACTATAATGAGTGCAAATTTTTATTTCTTCAAAACCGCTGAGAATATCGGCTTTCATTATAGCGAGTTTATTAACTCCATTGAGCATTAATGAATATTTCAAAGCGGGCAAGTCGAGCCAACCGCATCTGCGTGGTCGTCCGGTTGTGGAGCCGAATTCTTTTCCTGTATTTCTCATTGCTTCACCTGTTTCGTCAAACAATTCCGTGGGGAAAGGTCCGCTTCCCACTCTCGTACAATATGCTTTGAAAATACCATAAATATCGCCTGTAAGCTTTGGCGAAAACCCGAGTCCGGTACATGCTCCGCCGCTTATTGTGTTTGACGAAGTAACAAAAGGGTACAAACCAAAATCTATGTCGAGCATTGCACCTTGCGCTCCTTCGGCAAGAATTTTTTTATTTTCTTTTATTTTTTCATTAATAAAAATTTCACTATCTATATGATTTAGCTTCTTCAATATTTCCAATGCTTCGAGCCATTCGTCTTTTATTTCTTTAAGAGCATAATTATAATCAAGCATTTTCAGAATTTTAATATGACTTTTTTCCATGTTGCTTAATTTTTCATTAAAATCGCTACAGGTAATATCCCCAACTCTCAAGCCATTTCTGCTGATTTTATCGGTATATACGGGACCTATCCCCTTAAGTGTCGAGCCAATTTTTGTATTTCCTTTAGATGCTTCATAAGCTGCATCAAGTAAACGATGAGTAGGGATAATTAAATGTGCTTTGCGTGAAATCAAAAGACGGTTTGTAATATCAATACCGAATTTTCCGAGCATTTCAATTTCCTTTTTAAGAACCACAGGGTCAATAACAACTCCGTTTCCTATAATATTCACAACATTTTTACGTAATATTCCCGAAGGAACAGTATGAAGAATATATTTTTTCCCATCGTATTCGAGAGTATGCCCTGCATTAGGACCTCCCTGAAAGCGTGCAATAATGTCATATTCAGGAGCAATTACATCAACTAATTTTCCTTTCCCTTCATCTCCCCACTGGAGTCCAAGTAAAACATCAATTTTCATCATGTTGCACTACAAATTTAATTTTATTAATTATATATAATCAGTTTTTTCTTTTTGCTAATTTACATAAAAACTCATTTTGAAAAAATATTGTTAAAAACTTTTGACAGAATAAAAAGTTTAGAGTTTTCAGTTATCAGTTTCGGTTATATTATAAACGTTTTGTAATCATTATAACTTACGAGTAATGCCTTACGACCTAATTTAATCATTTTTTCTTTCAATTCTTGTAACAGATAAAATACCTTTAATGCTTTTAAGGTTTTTCATCATTTCATATAAATGTTTTGTATCATGAACATACAACATAAAAGTTCCTTCAAATGTGCTGTCATGTACATCAAGGATGATGGAACGCATATTAATGTTATGTTGGTTTGAGATGATTTTTGTTATCCTGTTGACCATACCAACCTGGTCAATACCCGTTATTTTTATTCCCGTTAAGAATGATACCGACTCTTTATGATTCCATTTTGCCTTTACTATTTTATTGCCATATTTTGACATTAACTGTATGGCTTCCCTGCAATTGGTACGGTGTATTACGATTTTATCCGATTCGAGCATGAAGCCGAATACATCATCACCGGGAATAGGATTACAGCACGTTGCAATTGAATAATTAAAATTTTCAACATCTTCCTTCAAAACATTTGAAGTTGATTTTATAGTTATCAGGTGCCATAGTTTGTCGGCAACACCGAGAGTAATAACCGATTGTGTGCGTTTTAAATATTTTAGCCATTTTCCGCGTTCCGAATCGCGTGAAAATTCTTTGAGATTTTTCAGAGTTATGTCACCCTTTTCAATCTGATAAAATAATTCCGCCGGATTAGGAAGTCTGTAGTAATTCATTAATTTAGTTACAATGCTCTGATTAAATTCCATTTTCATGAATTTCAGTTTTTTCTCAAGAGTGTGTTTTCCTTGTTCTGACAAAAATCGTCGTTCTTCTTTAAGAGCATCTTTTATTGATGTTTTTGCTTTTGCTGTAACCACATAATTAAGCCATTCTTCATCGGGCTTTTGTTTTTGTGAAGTTAGAATTTCAATCTGGTCGCCGCTTCTGAGATGATAACTCAAAGAAACCACCTGATGATTAACTTTAGCACCTATGCAATTGTTTCCGATTTTGGTATGTATGCTGTATGCAAAATCAAGTGCAGTGGAACCAACAGGCATGTTTCTCAACTCACCTTTTGGCGTAAAAACAAATATTTCTTCAGCAAAGAGGTTAAGCTTGAAGTCATCAACAAAGTCAACAGCATTAGCTTCTGAATTGTCAAGTTGTTCGCGTATTTTTTTCAACCATTCATCAAGTGCATTTTCACCGGAAACTGCTTCTTTGTACCTCCAGTGCGAAGCATATCCTTTTTCGGCAACTTCATCCATGCGTTCGGTGCGTATTTGTATTTCCACCCATCTTCCTTCGGGACCCATAACTGTAGTATGCAGCGACTCATATCCATTTGCTTTAGGAGTAGAAATCCAATCTCTCAGGCGGTCGGGATTGGGGCGGTACATATCAGTTACTGCTGAATACGCTGCCCAGCAGTCTGATTTTTCCTTTTCAATAGGGGTATCAATAATAATTCTTATAGCAAATAAATCATAAACTTCTTCAAAAGGGATTTCTTTTCTTTTCATTTTATCCCATATTGAGTTAACAGATTTAACTCTTCCGAAAATTCTTGTTTTAATTCCTGATTTTTCAAGTGATTTTTTAACGGGTTCAATAAATTTTTGAATATAAACATCGCGTACTTCCTGTGTGGCAGCAAGTTTTTCAGTTATCGAATTGTAAACATCGGGAGCTATATATTTTACACCAAGGTCCTCGAGTTCGTTTTTTATTTCATATAATCCGAAGCGGTGAGCAAGCGGTGCGTACAGGAATAATGTTTCGGAAGCAATTTTAAGTTGTTTTTCTTTCGACAGCGAATCGAGAGTTCGCATATTATGAAGACGGTCGGCAAGTTTAATGAGAATCACTCTTACATCGTCGGAAAGGGTAAGCAGCATTTTCTTGAAATTTTCAGCCTGCAAAGAAGTTGTCTGGTCGAAAACTCCTGCTATTTTTGTAAGCCCGTCAATGATTTTGGCAATTGTTTCACCGAACATTCCCCTGATGTCTTCGAGTGTATATTCGGTATCTTCAACAACATCATGAAGCAATGCACAAACGATGGATGTAACTCCTAGTCCGATATTATTTGCAACTATATATGCGACATCCAAAGGGTGGTAAATATATGGCTCGCCAGATTTTCGGCGCATGTCCTTATGCGCTTCAATGGCAAGGTCAAGAGCTTTGCGTAAAATCAGTTTGTTATCTTTGGAAACATTTGACCTTATGACTCTCAGCAAATCACGATATTTCTTAAGTATTTCCTTTCTTTCGGCAACAGTCTTTTTATCCATAACCTGCTCTTTTTTTTCAGTCGTAAATATACATTAAATTTTAAAATTAGAATAATAAATTTGTGTTTAAGGTTCACATTATGGATATACTTCAAGTACTTTTTTTACAATATTTTAAATTCCACTCTTCTGTTTTGTGCTCTTCCTTCAGGAGAATTATTATCTGCAACAGGAACGGAAGTACCATAGCCTTTATATTTCAGCCGCTCCGATTTTATTCCTTTATTTATTAAATAATCAACTACTGATTTTGCCCTTGCTTCAGAAAGTGAAATATTATACGATTCGCTACCAATGATATCGGTGTGTCCTGAAATTTCAATTTTAAGTAAAGGATTTTCATTTAAAAACAAAACAAGTTTGTTCAACTCGGCAAATGATTCGGGAAGCAAATCATATTTGTCGAAATCGAAAAAAACATTTTTAAGCACAGTGATTTTTCCCTCTTCGGCAGAAAACTGATTTTCATTAACGGCTTCAACTGAAACATCGTCAATATAAAAACGCAAACGACAATTCAAATCAGAAATATTTTTATTTTTCATTTCGAAATTTGCAATTATTTCACGTTCCATCTGCCTAAAATAATCATAGAGCAGATATTTTTTTATTGATATTTCTTGCTTCAGCTTCTGATTTATTATTCTGAATTTTTCATTTTCAATTTCTCTTTTTCTTTTACTTTTTATTTTTTCAATATTCCACGAATTGTACAGAAAGTCCTTGTATCTACCCTTAACTTCATTTTCAATCTGCTTAACACTGTCGGCAAATTTCACTTCAATTTCGTTAAGTTGTTCTAAAAACATTTTGTTATCGGGTGCTTCAAGAGTATCAATTATAGATTTGTTTTTTGTTTTATAAAATCTTCCAATTATCAGATATTCTTCATTACCTTTTGCAATAAAATTTTCTTCGAGTTCATACCATGTATAATTGTTTACCGGTTTGAATTTTATCTGCGGCTCGAAATAATACCTTGTTTTTTGCATGACATTCAAAGGAGTTTTCGAAAATGCAAATCCTATTTCGTCAAGCGAATCGATGTTGCACTTCTGAAGTGAATCAACAGTGAGCAAATAAGCTTTTACCAAATAATTCTGATTTTCGGACAACCTGTTTTTTAATTTTACCTGAAGATATTCGGTAGTATTCCATTTCCACATACATATACCGTTATAACATTCGCCACTATGTGCTTTCGTATTGTTTCTTTCGAAATGGTACCATGGCCGCATAGGTTGCTGCCATTCATATACAGAATCATTAATATATTCTTCAAAACCCGGATTTGGAACAAGATTCTGTGCTTTGCAACAGCAAACATAAAAGAGTATGACGATAATTATTACGAGACGCACTTTGAATTTTCAGTGGTAAATTTATTTTGTAAATATAAGAAAAAAACATTTCCAATTCCTACGAATTGTGCTACCGTGATTCGCACTATACTTTGAGACAGTCCCGAAAATAACGAAGAAATCGGACATTATGGACAAATTCTAATTATTCCTGATAATATATTCTTTTAATTCTTCTCGAAAGGCTTGTAAAAACTTCATAAGGAATAGTGTTCATGTCATTTGCAACATTTGCAATAGGATAATCTTTTCCGAAAACAACAACATCATCCCCTTCTTTTGCATCAATGTCTGTAACATCAATCATGAGCATATCCATGCAGACATTTCCGACAACATGTGCAAGTTTGCCATTAACAAATATTTTTCCTTTTCCGTTTCCAAGTGCTCTTGTATAGCCATCGGCATATCCTATAGGAATAACAGCTATTCTGATATTTTTATCGGTAACAGCTTTTCTGCCATAACCGATAGATTCGTTAGCAGCAATTTCTCTTATCTGAGAAATATTGCTTTTCAATGTGCTTACATTCTGAAGAAAATTCTGATGCTCTGTAATCGGACTTATTCCATACAAGCCAATTCCGAGCCGCACCATATCAAATTGTGCTTCGGGAAAGCGTATTATTCCCGATGTATTTAATATGTGAAGTAAAATGTCGTGAGCAAATTCCGATTTTATTTTATCACCAGATTCTTTGAAAGTTTTTATTTGTTGTCTTGTGAAATCATCGTGTTCCGCTTCGTCACTTGCAGCCAGATGTGAAAATACAGATTTAAGATGAATGAATTTATTTTCTTTTATAATTTTGAGTAAATCATCTATCTCATCTTTTTCAAATCCCAGACGGTGCATTCCAGTGTCAAGCTTTATATGGATGTCAACCGGTTTCTGAATTGATTTATATGTTTTTTTAATTGTATTTAAAAGCATTTCCAAAACTCTGAAACTATATATTTCAGGTTCCAGTCCATGCCTAATCATTGTATCGAAACTCTGTTCCTGCGGATTCATAACGAGAACAGGAGTTTTAATTCCTGCATTTCTCAATTCAACACCTTCATCGGAATAGGCAACTGCGAGATAATCTATTCTGTGAAATTGCAGAATGTTGGCTATTTCATAACTTCCGCTTCCATAAGAAAACGCTTTCACCATTGCCACCACCTTTGTTGATGGATTAAGCAAAGAACGGAAATAATTAAAGTTGCTTACTATTGCACTTAGATTTATTTCCAGAACAGTTTCATGTGCTTTTTGTTGAATCACCTTGCTTATCTGCTCAAACTTGAATAATCTCGCTCCTTTCAGCAATATTGCCTCATTGTTGAATAATGAACCGGAATAATCATTCAGAAAATCATCTGTTGTTTTATAAAATTTATTTTCAATTTTACCGAATTTTTTAGAGTTCCGTGAAATCGCATTTCCGATTCCTATAATTCTGGTTACGCCTTTTTGCATTACTAATTCTGCAATTTCGTTGTATAAATCGTTTTCATCAATTCCGCTTTGCAATATATCGGACAAAATCAAAGTTTTCTTTTTGTGTTGTTCCTGTTGATTGAGGAAGTCAAGTGCTATCGTCAAAGAATTTATATCTGAATTATAACTATCGTTTATAACAGCACAATTATTTATTCCTTCTTTCAGTTCAAGCCGCATTGCAACGGGAGCAAGAGACAACATTCTCTTTTTTATTTTTTCATTATCATATCCTAAATAAAGCATTACCGCCCAGCAGTGAATTGCATTTTCAACAGAAGCATCATCGGCAAAAGGAATTTCTATTGAAATATTTTTGTTTTTAAAAACGGCTTCAATTGAAGTTTTATGTTTATTTTTTGAAACATTGTTTATTTTCAAAGTTGCCTCAGAATGACGCGACCATGTGAAAACTTCAATATTTCTAAGCATTTCCGACTTTATGATTTTTTCTTTTATTCCAAAACAATCTATGCAATAAAATAAAGTTTTTACTTTTAAAAATAATTTCAACTTTTCCCCTATTTTCTGTTCTATGTTAATAAAATTCTCGCCATGTGCCTGACCTATGTTGGTGAATATTCCGATAGTAGGAGAAATTATTGCCTGAAGTTTTTCCATTTCATCGGGCTCAGATATTCCTGCTTCAAAAATTGCAAGTTCGTGTTCATTGTTTATTTGCCATACAGATAAAGGAACACCGACCTGTGAATTATAACTTTTGGGGCTTCTTATTATTTTTTTATCTTCACCCAGTAATTGAAAAAGCCATTCTTTTATAATAGTTTTACCATTGCTTCCTGTGATTGCAACAACAGGAATATTAAAATTTTTCCTGTGAGATGAAGCAAGCTGCTGCATCGCAGTCAAAGTATTTTTTACAAATAAAATATTTGCTTCAGGCATTAAATTCATGTTTACCGGTTTTTCGGAAACCACAAAATTCCTGATTCCTTTTTCATACAATTCGATGAGATAATCATGTCCATTATGTCTTTTTCCGGCAATAGCGAAAAACAGTGAGGATTCGAAATTTGAAAGCGTCCTGCTATCAATAAAAATATTTTTTACCGGAGCAGTTCCATCATATTTGTTTAAAAATTCTCCTTTTACAATCTGAGCAATCTTTGAAATATCGTAATTCACGGGCGTCTCGATAATATTAAGTAATAATATATTTTTTTTATAAAAACCATATTAAACAATTATATTTTATTTAAAAGGTTATAATTTTTCATTTTATTCTTACAGAGATACATTCGAAAATCATTTTATTTTTTTACCAAAAATTTTATTTTGTTCATATTTACGAGGACTTTCAAGAGGATAAGTATATTTACAATTCATTAATGATTTTAACTGCGAAGTTGCTTCTGCTTTCAATTTCTCTAATCTTTCTTTTGGTGATATTTGTTGTTTAATAAGATGAGAATTTAATGTTTCTAAATTTGCTATAACAGTTAATTGCAGAACATCAGCATAATCCCTAATATTATATCCTTCCATTGTGGCTTTTGAATTGTTTTCTCTCCATTGTTTTGATGTAATGCCAAATACAGCGACATTAAGCATTTCTGCTTCGTTTGCATAAATATATGTTTCTTGCTCTTTTGATAAATTATTATAATGAGGAATAATATTTTCTTTTATTGAATCCGTTTGTAATCTATAATTAACCTTTGAAAGAAATCGCCTATAATCCCATTCGGGATTTAACAATTTTTGTTCTTGTTCTTTTAATCTTTGAAACTCTTTTACAATTAAAAGATGAAATTCCGGACTCAACCACATTGCAAAATGAAACGCAATATCTTTATGTGCATAAGTGCCGCCATATTTTCCAGACTTTGATATTATTCCAATTGCATTAGTTTTATTAATCCATTGTTGCGGAGACAATGTAAATCTATTTGAACCAGCGTTTTGTATAAACTCACCGAATTCGGTGAGTTTGAAATTGGGGTTATTTAACTTTTCCCAAAGTCCAATATATTCAATAGTATCCTTTAATCTCAACCAATGCCCAATTACCGAATAGTTATTGGGCATATTTTTTACCATATCTGTTAAACTGATGTAATCAGTTTCACCCTGTACTATAATAGTGATTTCTGTTTGCTTAACAAATATTTTACTCATGTTGTATTAATTGTTTATAAGTTAAATGTCTAAGGTATTACACAAAATCATACATCATTATCTGATTTTTTCAACATAGAACTTTTTATCATTTAGCTGCTTGGTTTTGAGTTTCTTTTTCTTTATACTGTGTTTTCAGTGGATTCGCAGCATCGCTGTCATAAGCTGAACGATTATTAAATATTGTACATGCTAAAAACAGCGATGAACGGAACGAACAAGGAGAAGCTACATTTTTCCCCGCAATTTCATATCCGGTTCCGTGGTCGGGAGAGGTTCTTATTATAGGCAGACCTGCTGTATAGTTAACACCGTTTTCAAAAGCCATCATTTTAAAAGGTATAAGTCCCTGGTCGTGATACATTGCAAGCACAGCATCGAACTTACTGTAATTACCATCTCTGAAAAAGCCATCTGCGGAATAAGGACCAAAAGCAAGAATTTTCTCTTCATAAGCTTTGTTAATTGCAGGAACAATAATGCTTTCTTCTTCGGTACCTATTACGCCATTATCTCCCTTATGAGGATTGAGAGACAAAACAGCTATTTTAGGCATTCTTATAGCAAAATCCCTGATTAGTGTGCGATTCATAACTTTGATTTTATTATAAATCTTTTCTACTGACAAATTTGAGGAAATGTCTTTCACAGGAATATGATTTGTAGCAATCCCCACTTTGCATATATCACTAACCATAAGCATAAGATGATTTCCAACTTTGAATTTATCAGCAAGAAATTCGGTATGACCGGGATAATTAAAATTTTGCGATTGGATGCTGTATTTGTTTATCGGAGCGGTAACTAAAACATCTATGTTATTTTTTTTCAAATCTTCAACTGCTACTTCC
>JBAZBZ010000014.1 GCA_041671145.1 Bacteroidales bacterium
TCCATGTGTATGTTTCTCCTCCGCTTGCTGTCAACGTTGCTGTTCCTCCAGGACAGATTGATGGATTATTTACTGTTATTGCAGGTAAGGGGGTTACGGCTACTGTACCCGTATTTGTTGCTGTTTGACCAAGTGCATCTTTCGCTGTAACTGTATATACAGTTGTTGCCGTGGGGCAAACGCTGATGCTGCTTCCGTTTTGTGCAGGTGTCGTATTCCATGTATACGTGGGCGGAGCTGTTCCTCCACTCACCGTGGCGGTTAATGTCATGCAGTTTCCTCTGCATATTGTGCCGGAGTTTACAACTACCACAAAGCAAGGATTAACTGTTACTGCTATTGTAGCAGTATTTGTGCAGCCGCCTGTATTTGTGCCGGTTACTGTATATGTTGTATTAGTTGTTGGATAAACGCTTAAAGGATTGTTTGTTGAGCTGTTGTTCCATGTGTATGTTGCTCCTCCGCTTGCTGTCAGTGTTGTGTTATTTCCCGCACAAATACTGCTTGGGTTAGCTGCAACTGTTATTGTCGGTGGTGTTCCGCCAGATGCAACATTGACTGTATCAACTTTAATATTTTGTGTGCAGGAATTATCCGTAACAGTTACAATATATGTGCCCGGAGAAACATTAACGCAACTGGTGGTAGCGCCTGTGCTCCATTTATATGTGAACGGAGGGATTCCCTCCATGGAAACACATACATCAACATTGCCTACACTGCATGATGTAACAAAAGATAAAGTATCGCTATTACATATTTGTATGTCCACATTGTTTACTGTAAGAAAATTTTTACCGCAAACCATTAAATTTTTACGTATAGGGTCTAACATTAAATCATATACTACGCCTGTAATATTTGTTGTTATGGGCGATAAGGGAGTAAAAGTACTTCCATCAAAACTAAAAACATGCACTTTATTATCCCCGGCTACATAAACATTGTTGCATCTGTCCACATCTATCCCTCCCCGTCTTCTTTCGAGGTAAGAAGCATCAACCACAATGCTGCCAATATTTGTGCCATTAGTTTTATCCCATGCTTTCAGTGTTTTGCCATCATAACTAAACAAATAATTTTTGTTTACTGCCAGAGCATTAAATGCATTTGAGTTTAGCGTATTGACAGGGTCGCTTAACTCAAAAATATAACCCATGTTCTTACATTCATTGAAAGCATATCCTGTAGGTACTGCCCATGTTTCAGGCGGATTATAATTAGGTCCCGGGCATTTCATTAAATATTTATCCGGGTGTTTCCCCACAGCATATAAACATGCAAATAATATATAGGCATCCCCATTATCATCCTGAACTACGTCCACAACATCATTAGAGTTGTATGTTGTATTACTGTTTACATTTTTCACCCCAAGACTTGCAACTGTGGTATCAACTATCTGTAAATTATTGTTTGATGGAACACCTCCACCAAATGCGTATAGCCGGTTTGTACAATTATTATAAAACATGCACCATATTTCCTGCTGTTGTGCAGCCAAAACCGTATTGTAAGGTCCTGACATTACACCCGCACTGTTTAATTTAAGTATCTTTAACGGTATACCTGCCAAAGAATTAATGCCTCCTTCACCTTTCACAACAGTTCCGGAGTGTCTTAAGACAGCGGGTTCAGAATAATAATAATAAGTTCCCGGATTTTCCCATCCGTTAGGGCATGTATAGGAATAAATCAAAACGCCGGCAGGAGAGTATTTGGCAATTCTGCTTTTTGAAGCAGGGAAATCACCTCCAGAAATATAAACATTTCCGAAATTATCATAGTCAACATCTAATGCTTTGGTGGTTCCGCTGAAGGGAGTGGTTGTCCATGGGTCTACAACAATAGCTTCGAGCTTTGAGCTTTTAGCTTCGAGTTTAAAGGAAACTGTATTTTCTTTTAGTTCAAAAGATGAGGATACTGCTGTTTTGCTTGCTTTATAAAAACTTTGTGGCGCATGGTCTGTAATATCACCTGCTTCTGTTTTTATTATGATATTTCCATTATTATCAATTTTTATCTTTTCAATATCACCGGTATAGCTCATTTTCACTGAACTTAAGTCCGCTCCCGGCTGAACTATTAATGAATATTTTATCCCTCCTTTTTCCGGTACGATGTATTCAACATCTATTCCCGGGTAAAGATTTTTGTAAGTAAGTTTTTTGTATCCTTTTGCCTTTATTTGTTCGAATCCGGGCTCACCATAAGTATAATAACCTTCTGCCTGTGTTTCTGTTTCTAATACGGCACTCGTATTACAATCAAGCCATTTCATGGTAACAAGAATTGTTTTCTGAACTGGTTTAGGGAGTTTATTTTTTTTACGTTCTATGCGTTCTTCGTCACTAAAACTGTTAGTTTTAATAAATTTAAAAGTAATTTCCCGTGATTTAAAAAAAACCAGGTCGCTGTTGCAAACAACGTATTTTATATCAGAAGCACTTGAAGTTGCATTTATCCACGTGTCAAACTGTCCGAGGTTTTCTACAAAAACATTGGATTTGAATGGGTCTGCGCCAATGGTCCATCCCTTATTTTGTGATTGCCCGTTTGCAATAAATGATAGCAATGCTAATGATAATGCTACTAATCCCGTAAAAAAATAATTTTTCTTCATAATACAAAATATAAATATTTTTTAAAGTTATTACTTCTTATATATTTATGAATAAGACATTAAAAGTATAATAAAGGTTGCTTTCAAAAACGGCGGTTAATTGTACGTATGGTATAAATAAATAAACGTATGGAATAGTTAAATAAAAGTAAATTACCTTTTAAAAAATTTGTGGTTTGTTGTTTTATCGTTAAATTGTTTAATTGTCAAACCCAACAATTAAACAATTTAGCAATTTGACAATTCCTGAAACTTCAGAGATTAAACTTTAAACTTTCTTATCTGATTACAGTAACATTTCCGTGAAAATCATATTCCTTATTATCTGTAGCTTTTGCTTTTATTATGTAATAGTATGTTCCATCGGAATGATTTCTTGCGTCCCAGCCGCTGTTAATATCCGATGTTTCAAATAGTTTTACTCCCCAGCGATTGAAAATCATCATGCTGAATGTCGAAAATTCTCCTTTGTATTTAACTTTAAATATATCATTAAGCCCATCTGAATTGGGTGTTGTAATATTGAATACTTCGATATCCGATGGATTTATTACTTCAACATACAAGTCGTATTCGCTTTCGCACCCTTGCTGTGTTGTAACTTTTATTTTAATATGATACTTTCCTGTTTTTTCATATATATGTGTGGGATTTTCCAATGTGCTGTGCGTGCTGTCTCCAAAATCCCAATCGTATGTATTTCCGCTATTACCATTCCATGCATATTTGAATACATGTGTTATTAATCCTTTTATTGAATCAACGGCTGCTTCGCCATTCGGATATATTCCTATGTTGTTTACTGTTATTGTTTTTTCGGACTTGCAGTTATGTGAATCTGTTACCGTAACTGTATATGTGCCTTGTGATAAGCTGTCTAATGGATTTGTCGTTTTTCCATTGTTCCAGCTATAAGTATATGATGCTCCTCCGCTTGTATCTATCTTTACTGAGCCACTGTTGTTCAGGCAAATTTCATCATTTACAATTTCACTAATAACTGGATTTGGATAAACAGTTATAATCGCCGAGCCAGTGTTGGTACAGCCATTGCCATCCGTACCGGTTACACTGTATGTCGTTGTTGTTGTCGGTGTAACATTTAATGGATTGCCTATAAAGCCCGTATTCCATATGTATGTCGCTCCATTGATTGCTGTAATGTTTGCGTTTGCTCCATTACATATTGTTGTCCCGTTTGCTGTGATGTTTGGTTTTGGGTTTACTGTTACTGTTGTTTGTGCTGTATTTGTACATCCCTCCCCATCTGTACCCGTTACATTATAAATTGTCGTTGTCGTCGGACTCACATTGTACGGATTGTTGTTTGAGCCCGTATTCCATGTGTATGTGTTTGCATTGCTTGCCGAAATATTTACATTTCCTCCATTGCAGATTGTTCCTCCTGCTACTGTGATGTTTGGTTTTGGGTTTACGGTTACTGTTGCTGTTGCTATATTTGTGCATCCATTGCCATCTGTGCCGGTTACTTGATATGTTGTTGTTGCAACTGGCGTTACTACTATTGATGTGCTTGCTCCACCGGGACTCCATGTGTATGTTGTTGCTCCTGAGCCCGTCAGTGTTGTTGTTGCTCCGTCGCATATTATCGGACTGTTTGCGGTTACATTCGGTTTTGCATTTACTGTTACTATTGCCTGCGTTGTGTTTGTGCAATCACTTCCATCTGTACCCGTTACACTGTATGTCGTCGTATTTGCAGGGGTAACATTTAATGGATTGCCTATAAAGCCCGTATTCCATGTATATGTTGTTCCATTGCTTGCCGTAATATTTACACTTGCTCCGTTACATATTGTTGTCCCGTTTGCTGTGATGTTTGGTTTTTGGTTCACTGTTACTGTTGTTTGTGCTGTATTTGTACATCCCTCCCCATCTGTACCTGTTACATTATAAATTGTCGTTGCCGTTGGACTCACGTTGTATGGATTATTATTTGAGCCCGTATCCCATGTATATGTGTTTGCATTGCTTGCCGAAATATTTACATTTCCTCCATTGCAGATTGTTCCTCCTGCTGCTGTGATGTTTGGTTTTACATTTACCGCTACTGTTGCTACTGCTGTGTTTGTACATCCAGCCCCATCTGTTCCGGTTACCGTATATGTTGTTGTTATGGTTGGCGTTACTACTATTGATGTGCCCGCTCCTCCCGGACTCCATGTGTATGTCGTCGCTCCTGAGCCCGTCAGTGTTGTTGTTGCTCCGTCGCATATTATCGGACTGTTTGCGGTTACTGTCGGTTTCGGATTTACTGTTACTATTGCCTGCGTTGTATTTGTGCAATCACTTCCATCTGTACCCGTTACACTGTATGTCGTCGTATTTGCCGGTGTAACATTTAACGGGTTACCTATAAAGCCCGTATTCCATGTATATGTTGTTCCATTGCTTGCTGTAATATTTACACTTGCTCCATTGCAGATTGTCGTTCCGTTTGCCGCAATATCTGGCTTCGGGTTCACTGTTACTGCTGCTGTTGCTATGTTCGTGCATTGGTTTGCATCTGTGCCGGTTACTGTGTACGTTGTTGTATTTGATGGGGTAACATTTAACGGGTTACCTATAAATCCCGTATTCCATGTATATGTTGTTCCATTGATTGCTGTAATGTTTGCGTTTGCTCCGTTGCAGATTATTGTTCCATTTGCTGCTATGATTGGTTTTGGGTTTACGGTTACTGTTGCCTGTCCGGTTCCTGAACATCCCGATGCATTTACTCCTGTTACTGTGTATGTTGTTGTTAAGGTTGGAGCAACTGTTATATCTGAGCCCGTCAGAGAAATGTTCCATGTATATGATACTCCATTAAATGCAGAAACAACTGTTGTTGCTCCAAAGCAAATAGCAGGATTCGTTGTGTTGATTGAAATAGTGGGGTTCAATGAAACCGTGGCTTGTGCAGTATTCGTACAGCCATTAACATCCACTCCCGTAACTGTATATGTAGCTGCTGCTGTTGGCGTTACAATTAAAGGGTTGTCGATAAACCCCGTGCTCCATGTGTAATTCGTACCATTGCCTCCAACTACATTTATTGGCGACCCAGGGCAAGTAGAACCTCCGGTTGCTGTTACGTTTGGCTTGTTATTCACGGCTACTGTTGCCTGTGATGTATTTGTGCAGCTATTGGCATCTGTGCCGGTTACCGAATAAATCGTTGTTGATGTCGGATTTACATTGTATGGATTATTTGTTGAGCCCGTATTCCATGTGTATGTTGTTGCATTGTTTGCCGAAATATTTATATTCCCTCCTGTACATATTGTTCCTCCGGTTGCTGTTACATTCGGCTTGTTATTCACGGTTACTATCGCCTGTACGGTATTTGTGCAGCCATTGCCATCGGTTCCTGTCACCGTATATGTGATTGTTGCTGCGGGCATGACATTTAACGGATTACCTATATAGCCCGTATTCCATGTATATGTTGTTCCGTTGCTTGCTGTTATATTCACACTTGCTCCATTGCATATTGTTGCAGGGTTTGCTGTGATATTTGGTTTTGGGTTTACAATTACAACTGCTTGGGCTGTGTTTGTGCAGTTATTTCCATTTATACCTGTTACCATATACGTTGTAGTTATTGTTGGAGTTACTGCAATGGTTGAACCCATTTGATTAGTACTCCAAGTATAAGTCGTAGCTCCTCCTGCAATCATATTTGCTGAGTTACCAGCACATATTAAATTTCCCATTGTTGTTATGTATGGCAGAGGGTTGACTAATACTACCGCTTGTGCCGTTCCAGTGCATCCCGAAACATTTTTTCCTGTTACGTAATATGTTGTAGTTATAGTAGGCGAAACTGTTTGCGATGAAACGCTTGAATTATTGTTCCACGTATATGTGTTGCCTCCGCTTACTGTTATTGTTGCTGTTTTTCCGTTGCAAATTGTACTTCCTGTTGTTGTTAAAGTGAGGTTATTGCTTACCGTTACAATGCACGAAGCAGTTCCAGTACATCCTGCCCCATCTGAGCCGGTTACAATGTATGTTGTGGTAATGGTTGGTGATACTGCTTGTGTTGAACTGTTTGAATTATTACTCCACGTATAAAAATTGGCTCCGCTTGCTGTTATTGTTGCAGATACTCCTGAGCATATTGTGTTGCCTGTGGCGGTTAACGACATGCTTCCTGTTCCTCCGGTAAGTGTATAGTATAAAACAGTATCGGGCATACAATAACTTGAAACGGTAACTGAATAATTGCCAGGGCATAGTGCAGTAGCTGTATTTGATGTAGAAGAAGTATTTAGTGTTTGCTGCCCATTGCTCCAAACATAACTATAGTTGGGACAAGCACCACTGATAGTAACTGTTGCTGTGCCATTGCATGCACATGTAGTAGCATCAACCTGATTTTTAGTATAAACAGAACCAAATTTTACGATGAACGAATCGTCCCACCCATTATATGAATTATCAAAATATGCTCCTCCGCCCGGATTAACAAGAGTGGGATAAGTTGCTCCATAAGTTCCCTCACCTTCCATCATACATTCCCCTACAGCAAGTAAATAATTTTTGCGGTTAACAAGTAAGTTAATACGATTTTCTGTTCCATTTCCACCCCAAAATGTTGCCCAATTTAAAACACATGTATTTGTGAATTTTGTGAGAAATATATCCCCAAACCCTGCTCCCTGAAGTCCGGTATGAGCGCTACCATTATATGAATTATCCTGATATCCGCTACAAACATTCGTCATAGTTGTTATATTTGAAGACATAGTTAAAAAACCAACATATAGGTTATCGCAATTATCAATAGCCATAGGATGGGCACCAAGAGCATAACCGTCAGGACTATTACCACCGTAATAAGTAGCCCAAAGCCGAACGCCGTTACTTTTGAATTTTAAAATAAAAGCATCGTCAAAACCTCCACCATGAGAGCCCTGAAAAAATGCTCCATTACCAGGATTTAACAAAGGAAATTTTTTTGACCTTGTATGTCCACAAACAAAAATATTCCCGGAATTATCGGTAATTACTCCATAAGCATCGTCATAATCAGAACCTCCATAATTGGTTGCCCAAAGCATTGTCCCCGTATTAGACATTTTACAAATAAAAACATCACCCATTCCTGCATTTCCTGATTTATAATATGCACCTTCTCCGGGATTATAAGTTGGGATACTGGCGTTACCAGCACAACCCGTAATAATAAAGTTGTCGGAATTATCAACAGTGATAGAGTTTGCTACATGTCCTGCATTAGTCCCTCCTCCTCCATAATAAGTAGCCCAAAGCCGAACGCCCGAATTATTAAATTTAAGGATAAAAGCATCACCATAGATTGCGGCTTTTGCTGCCTGGTAATATGCACTGCCATAACTCTGAACAGGAAAAGCAGATGACCTGGTGTATCCCGTAATAAAAATATTCTGATGGCTGTCAATTGCAATAGATTTACCCATATCGTCCCCATCAATCATATTTCCGTTTCCACCATAATAAGTTGCCCAAAGCCGAACACCCTTATTGCTAAACTTCAAGATAAATGCATCCCATTGTCCACCGGCAAAAGTATTCTGAAAATAAGCACCGCCACTAGCATCAAAAATCGGAAAATCTGTTGAACCTGTACATCCTGTTGCAAATAAATTTCCTGCAGCATCAACAGCAAAATCTAATATCTGGTCATATCCATCTCCGCCATAGGCCGTACCCCATAATAAAATACCAGAAGGAGAAAATTTCAATATCAAAGCATCGGAATGACCACCAGCACCGGTTCCCTGAAAATAAGCACCATCACCTGAATTATAAAGAGGTGGCATTGCGGGTTCACCAAAATATCCACCTATAAATATATTTCCTGCGTTATCTTCTTTAATAGAGGTAAATCCATCAAAATTATTACTTCCATACAAAGTATGCCATACAATCTGAGGGTCGATAACAAGCTGGCTTTTACGACTTACTCCATTAAGAGAAGAAATGTTAAACTTAACAGATGTTTCAAAACCCTCTTCTTCATTTATTTTTAAAGATTTTGTATTGTTTTGCGTAAAATTCGTTTTTATTTCTTTGCCATCATAAAAACTCACAGGAGTATTTTCTTTTATATTGCCATATATAGTATATAATTCCAATTGCCCGGATTCATTTATTTTAACAGGCGTTTTGCTTTTGTAAAGCAATTCTATTTGCCGGTAATCGGCATCTGGATTAACAATAAAATCATATTTCAGAGTACCATCCTCTTTTCTATAAAATACCCAGTCAATACCTCTGTAAACATTTTTTATAGTAATTTTTTCATACTCTTTTACTTCATTAATACCATCAGGACAATTTGGCAGAAAATAATTAAAATGACCTTGAAGCATCATTTCTTTTATTATATTGTTTTTTTGAATCCTTGCTCCATTAAGCTCAACATCAATTCGTTCCCAGTCAATAAATTTTTTTGTTTTCTGCTTACCCCTCATTTTAATTTCTTCGTCTTTTGACTTATCAAGTTTACTTACAGGTATTTCTTCTTTTCTTATTTTCATGGTTTCTATTGTTATTCCTTTATCTGTAATCCAGAAAATTATTCCGGGAGATTCTGCTCTGAAAAGAACATGTGAAGCAAGATTGCCATCCATATCTATCATCTGCCCTTTGTTTTCAATAAAACCTTTATTGTTTTGATTTGACAGCCATTGTTGAGCTTTTGCCAATATTTCAGAAGTATTTTTTTTGTTTTCAACAGAAATTACGGAAGAATAATTTGGTACAATAGGAACTGTCTGCTTTACAGAAGTCGATATATTTTCATTATCGGCAATACTTTCTTTTATTATGGGCTTTATGGTGACGGTATTATCGGGTTGCAGAGATGTTTGGGCTTGCAGATGGATTGCAAATAAAAGAAATAAAATGAAGTATAAGGTACGATGTATGAAGTTGGGATTTTCATAATTTGTATTTTTTACTTCGTGTTTGTTATTCATTTTTTCCTGTTCAAATGGATAAATTGCATCCCGACGAGCTTCGCTATCGGGATAGAAATTCACATTACTATAATCAATTTCTCTTGCATTTCGGAATGCTTTAATTATTAATTTAACTACCCATGCTATAAGTAGTACGGCTAATGATAGTATTGTTATTTTTGTCATGTAAAATAATTTTTAAAGATAGTTAATTTTTATGAAACCGCAAAATTTTCGAACATTTATTTCAGCCATTGAACATTTAATTTTGTTGTTTTATCGTTAAATTGACAGATTGTTATACTGTATAATTGTAAATAGTTGTCAGTTGTTAGTTGCTGGTTGTCAGAAAAAAAATTAACACTGACAACCAACAACTATCAACAATCTTTCTTTACTCATAGCTTTTTTGTTATTCATTTATAATATGTATATTTAAAGATAAACTTTGATGTTTTTTGAGTTAATCAATTATACAAATTTACACAAGGAAAAAGGCGAATCCTAATTTTTGATGTTTACAAAAATGTTAATATTAAGCATGCTATTTACATGCTAAGCTTTACCAGAAGGGCTTTTCAGGAAAATTAATTATTGCTTGCAAGAAAACTGCCGAAAAATGATTTTCAATGGCTTTTTGCCCTTAATCCCTGAAGGAAAGCCATTGAAAATCAGCCATCCGTCAGTTAGGATTAGAGTAAAAAACATCTGAATATTGAGTTTTTGAGAGGTGTCTATATGTTAGTAAGAAATTCGGCAATGGAAGTATCCTGTTCAACTCCGAGCATTTTTTTCAGACGGGTTTTGTAAACATCCACGCTTCTTGGAGTAATACCAAGCAAAGAAGCTATTTCTTTTGAAGACATATTTAATTTAAGTAAGCAAGCTAACCTTTTTTGAGTATCATTAAGATTTGGATACAGCTTTTCTAATTTCATATAAAAATTCTGGTTCATTAGTTCTATGTGTTTTTCAAATTCCTCTCGGTCACGGTCTAAATACAACTTTTGATTTAATAATTTTGTCATACCATATATGCGGGATACTAATGTTTCGGGACTTTTGTCTTTTGAGAATTTCCTTAAATTTTCTTTTATATCATTCATCAATTCATTTTTCTGAATAATTTGCGTGCCCAGATTCATGAATTCTTTGTTTTTATAATCTAATTCTTTTTGCAGTTGATTTTTTTCTGCTTCCATCATCACCTTCTGTGCTTCCTGAATTTGCCGGTTTTTTTCGGCAATTTCACGTTCTTTGAGCGTTTTAATCCGTTGCCAGTTATAAATTAATACACCAATTATTAGAATTAGTAATAAAATTCCAACAAGTGAATAAATTTTTAACAAACTAATTTTTTTATCACGTTGTAATATTTCAATCTTTTTATTATTCAGTATAAGTTCTTTGTCTTTCTTTTCGGTTTCGTATTTAACCTGAAACTCATCAATTTTATTATTACTTTCTTTTGTAAAAACCGAATCTTTTAAAATCATGTATTTTTCGTGGTACTCAAGTGCTTTTTTATAATTGCCCATAGATGTATATACTTCGTAAAAGTTCTTGTAGTTATCAATAACAGTTTCTTTAAAATTTATTGATTTGGCAACCTCAATGCTTTTCGTATAATATTCCAATGCTTTATCATATTTCTTATTTTTATTATAAACAATCCCTATTCTGTTAAGTGTAGCTGCAATTTCGAATTTCGAACCTAATTCTTTTGATATTTTAAGGGATTTCTGATAATATTCAATTGCTTTTTTATATTTTTCCCATTCAAAATAAATTTCTCCGATATTGCCCAATGATATAGCTATTCCATCTTTATATCCTGCTCTTTCTTTTATTTTAAGAGATTTCTGATGACATTCAATAGCTTTTTCATAATTGCCCAATATATAATAAATAGTTCCTATATTATTCATTGTCTTAGCAATTCCAAGAGAATCGCCTATTGATTCTTTTATTTTTAAGGATCTTTGAAAGTATTCAATTGCAATTTCATATTTTTTCCAATTTCTATAAACAATTCCAATATTATTTAATGTTTGTGCAACAGAAAGTTTGCTCCCTGAACTTTCGTGAATTCTCAAAGATTTTTGATAATATTCAATCGCCTTTGTATAATTACCCCAGTTTAAATTAACAACTCCCATATTATTCAGTAAACTTGCTATTCCATTCTTATCCTTTAATTTTTCTTTAATTTTTAAAGATAATTGATAGTAATAAACAGCTTTATCGTAATTATTTAATTGAAAACACGTAGCGCCAATCAAGTGAAGTGAATTGGAATACAACTGTTCATTATTTATTTTTCCCGACAGCAACAATGCCTCATTAGCGTATTCGTATGCTTTTTTAGGAAAATTGGAACCATATATTTTTGATAGTTTATTATAAATTTCAACTTTCGTTTCGTCATTTTTTGTTTTTTTTAATAAATAATTTAAGCTGTCAATTGCGTGTGATTGTTCTTTTGTGAGGGATTCCTTATCGGCTGCGAAAGAAAAAGAAGTATGATGTATGATGTATGATGTAAGAATAAAAATTATGAAAATAATTTTTTTCATTGCGGAATGATTTGGAAATGTAAAAATAGGAAAATTTATACAATTGACAATTAACAGAGAACAATTAACAATAGGAAGGGATATAAGAAAGAAGGTTAATTTCTTATCTGCGTTTATCATAATCCTTCATAATAAATCAGCGATTATGTTTTTTCTGACAACTGAATAACTAACTCGTAGCTCAAAGTGGGTAATGCCGAACCGATAGAGGTTGTTTCAAAAGTTTTATTTATAACCGCAAAGACCCTAAGGCGCAAAGATAAAATAATTATTTCAAAATTCGTTACTGTTTAAAAATTTTAATAAATGTATCTGTTTAATACCCCTGAATGATGTAATCAAAGGTAAGTCGTCCATAGTAATGACGTATTTAGGATAATTATCTTTTAACTGTTGTAAATTTCCAAACTCTCTATTAACAACATCGTTATTTTTCAGTAAATATGCAACCTGAAAATAAACCGTTTCGCCATTTTTTTCTGCAATAAAATCAATTTCTTTTTCGCCTTCTTTTCCAACAAAAACTTTATAACCAAGATAAGAAAGATGATTATAAACTATGTTTTCAAGCACCTTCGCAATATCATCGGGTTTAAAACCTCCAATTGCATTTCTTAGTCCTATATCTTCAAAATAATACTTTTCGCCGGTTTCAAAAATTTTTTTCCCACTTATTTCTTTTCTTTTTACACCATTAACAAAATATGCCTGTTCCAGATAATGAAGGTAATTGATAACTACGGAAACAGTTTTGCTGTTTCTTTGAGATTTTAAGTAATCGGCTATTTTGTTTGCTGAAACAATGCACCCTGTATTATCAGCTAAAAACAGCAGGAGATTTTCAAGAAACGCATTATCTCTTATCTGATGCCGGCTTATAACATCTCTGTATAAAATAGTAGCATAGATGTTCTTGAGATAATCATATACAATTTCATCATTTTTTGGTAAGTTTATCAGATAAGGCAAGCCACCGTACTTCATAAAAAGGGAAAGAGCATTTTTGTCGTCTTTGAGTTTATGAAAATGAATAAATTCCTGATAAGACAAGCTATGTATGCGAACTTCTATTTGCCTTCCGCTTAAAAAAGTGGCAAGTTCGCCCGAGAAAACATTTGAGTTGCTGCCGCTGCAATAAATATCATACATGCCATCGGATAAAAGGCTGCGTAACGCTTTTTCAAATTCTTCAATTTCCTGTACTTCGTCAATAAACAAATAGTTCGCATGCTTAACGCTGTTTTGTTTGACCCATGCAATAAGTTCTTTATGATTGGTAATGAATTCAAATTCATATTTTTCCTTATCAATGTATAATATATTAGCTTTAGGGTGCAAACTTAAAAGTTCATTTCTTATCTGTTGAAGCATAAAACTTTTTCCTACCCGTCGCTGACCTGTAATTGCTTTTATTAGTTGCTTATTATAATAAGGTCTTATTTTTTTCAGGTATTTTTCGCGAATTATATTCATGTATTTACATTTTAATAAGTATTTGAAATTTAGTTGCTGCTTATTTGCTTTTTCTGTTTAGTATAATGAATAAATTGTACAAATATACCTTTTTTATTTAGTATAGTAAGAGGTTATTTTAAATTTGTTTTTTTATTTCGCAGTTATGCAGGTTGCAGGTTGATGCTCTATAAAGTGAGTTTCATGAAATCAAAGCACGTTGACTTTTGAGGTCGTCTAAAATTTTGTAAAAAATTGAAATGGAAAGATTTTATTAGGCGAGACAGCTACAAATCACAAACAACAAACAGTTCAAAGCCATTAGTCATCATATCATCGGTATTATATTATTGAATAACTTGGATTAAATAATAAATCCAATTGACGTTAAAACAAATTAGAATCGAAATAAAAATTATATTTAATTTTAATTACTTTTGCGATAAATATTGTAATAAACAAAAAAAATGAAAATACCAAAACACCTGATTTTATTATTTATTCTGACAATAAGTTTAAATGTTTTCAGTCAGGATACTACAAAATTCAAAACAGAGTATTGGAAAAATAAAAATAAAAAAAGTGAAGGAACAATTATTGATGGCAAGCATGACGGCAAATGGAAGTATTGGCATGAAAACGGACAGCTTTGGTATGAAGGTGAATTTGTCAAAGGAG
The DNA here is from genome assembly GCA_041671145.1 of Bacteroidales bacterium. Taxonomy (NCBI): domain Bacteria; kingdom Pseudomonadati; phylum Bacteroidota; class Bacteroidia; order Bacteroidales; species Bacteroidales bacterium. The sequence goes on from JBAZBZ010000014.1 coordinate 14,283, forward strand.
AAAAAACCGGAAAGTGGCTGTATTATTATAAAAGCGGCAAACCGGAAAGTGAAGTTCATTACGACAGTGGAATAAGTACAGTGTGGTATGAAAACGGGCAAAAGGAAAAAGAAGGCAATGTAATCAACGGCAAACGTGATGGGAAATGGAGCTACTGGTATCCAAGCGGAAAAATAAAAAAAGAAGAATTTTATATTAATGATAAGCAAACAGGAAGAGCAACAACATGGTATGAATCGGGAAAAATAAAGGAAGAAGCAAATTTTAAAGATGGGGAAAAGGATGGAAAATGTATTTCATGGTTTGAAAATGGACAAAAAGAATTTGAGGGAGTTTATAAAAATGATGGAGTTGATGGTTATGCAAACTGGTGGTACGATAATGGAAATAAAGAAATGGAAGGAAAATCAATTGAAGGGAAACAGGACAGCGCATGGATATTTTATCATAAAAACGGAAAGATAGGAAGTAAAGGCAATTTTAAAAACGGAAAACTTACCGGAACATGGAATTACTGGTATAAAACAGGAGAAAAATGGAAAACAGGAAATTTTGCCGATGGCTTGAAGCAAGACATTTGGACCGCCTGGTATGAGAATGGAGCAAAACAACGCGAAGGTTCTTTTACAAACGATAAAGAAAACGGAAAATGGACATCATGGTACGAAAACGGAAAAATAAAAGATGAAGGGAATTTTATCAATGGCTTGATGGACGCAGAATGGCAAGGATGGTATGAAAAGGGAGAAAAAAAATATGTTTCAAGTTATAAAAATAATGTAAAAAACGGCAAAGATATTTTTTGGTATGAGAACGGGAATAAAGAACATGAAGGAATTTTTAAAGAAGGAAAATTTAGTGGCTCATGGGAATCGTGGTATGAAACAGGAAAACAAAAAGAAACAGGAACTTATAAAAATGATAAAAAAGAAGGAATGTGGACGTACTTTGATGAATATGGCGTTAAAATTATGGAGCAGACATACATAAAAGACCGACCAACAGGCAAGTTCACATTATATCATAAAACCGGACAGAAATCGCAGGAAGGTTCTTACAACAATAATCTTAAAGAAGGAACTTGGTATTTCTGGGATGAAAGTGGAAACCTGCAATATCAAATGACTTTCAAAAACGGGAAAAAATCTTCGGAGAAAAGTTATATAAAAGAAAACCCCGATAAATTCGATGCAATAAAAAAAGAAAAAAAATAAAATTACGCACTTTTTTTATAAAATATTTTGCAGATGTTAAGGAAATTAATATTTTAGCACTTTAAAAATTAAACACATAACATTATGAAATATCCATGCAAGCAAAAAAAGTTGCACAAACCGTATAATGATTAAAAATTCAGTGCTATTTTCAACGAAGAAATGCATGGATATTCACGAGCGGGTTGAGGGGATGGACTTTTGCGGGAGCGAGTAACTAAAAAAGCAAAAAAAACAGAACAGCAAATTAACAGCAGAAATATTAATTACTTACAAAATTTAAACAGATGAAAAAAATAGTTTTACTTATCGGAATGTTGATATGCGGATATGCATACAGTCAAAGCGTAAGCCCTGAAGTTATCGCCTCATCAGGCGAATATTTTATAGGCACAAATGCAACACTAAGCTGGACACTCGGCGAACCGGTTACCGAAACTTTTACCGGAACAAATAATATTTTAACTCAAGGATTTCAGCAAAAATACGATATTGGAGCTATTATAGAGGAAAAGGAAAATTTATATCAGATAAGTGTTTTTCCAAATCCTGTAAAAGATGTGTTGAATGTTAATATTAATTTAGGTTTTGATAACCAATACACCTCGCAGTTATTCGATATGCAGGGGCAATTATTAACGAGTAACAGTTTTACAGGAAATACAGAAAATATTAATATGGCTTCTTTTTCTGTAGGCAGCTATTTTTTAAAAATAAATAACTCAAAAGGAGAAACTATTAAAACATTTAAAATTGTCAGGAATTATTAATTAATATCATTCTGTATTTTTCTCATAAACATATTATTTATATTTATAATCACAAACAAATATTTAAAATTATTAACCTTTAAAAATTAAACAAATGAAAAAAGTTTTATTATTATTATCAATTTTTACGAGTACCGCACTCGTTTTTGCACAGAAAGAAACAAGAATAGACCCGTTTCCACAGGCATTCAAATATCAAGCTGTAGTGAGAAATATAGCAGGTAATCCGATTATTAACCAGAAAGTAAATTTTCAAATAAGCATTCTGCAAGGAAGCGCCACGGGGACGGCAGTGTATGTTGAAACACAAATTGACACCACAAACAGTTTTGGTTTAGCAAATTTAGAAATTGGAAGAGGAAGCGTAGTAAGTGGAACATTTTATACTATTAACTGGGGAAATGATTCCTATTTTGTAAAAGTAGAAATTGATGTTGCAGGTGGAACAACTTTCGCTTTTATGGGAACCACGCAACTATTAAGCGTTCCTTATGCTTTGTATGCTAAAACAAGTGAAACATCTGGACCGGCAGGAACATCCGGTCAAACATTAAGACATGATGGCACAAACTGGGCTGCAAATAGTTTATTATATAATAATGGTACATCCATTGGTATAGGGACAACATCTCCTGGAGCAAAATTACATATTGCCGGAGGACACATGATATTAGACCACACAAATCCAATGTTTAATTTTATTGATGGAGCTACATATAAAACATTTCTTCAGGCAATTAATAATGATTTCTATATTGGAAATAGATTAGCCGGTAATATTATTTTCAGGACAAGTAATGTTAATAAAATGAGCTTGAAAGATAATGGCTGGCTCGATTTATCTTTTGCAAACAGCAAGGTTATACGTTCGGCAGAAACCGATACAGCAAATGTTGTAGCTGTAGCTTATGGAAATATAACCTCTGCGGGAGTAAAAAATGCTGATGGAAGTACAAATAATTTTACTGTTTCAAAAGCTGGAACAGGATATTATGAAATTACATGGACAAATGGCTTAATTACAAATTATGCTAAAGCTGCAATTAGTGTTACTACAACCTATGGCAACGCCAGAATTACTTCATGGACAAGTTCCGGTGGCGGTACTGTTTTAATCGTAAAAATATACGATGCAGCAGGAACATTGGTTGATGATGCGTTTTCGTTTATAGTTTTCAAACCGTAAAACTTTAAAATATACTAATGAAATAGCTGTTTGGCAAAATAATTCTAAGCAGCTATTTGTATTTTCACACTATCTTTGCAAAAATTATACAAGTTGAAAAAATCTAAAAACATTTATTGCGGGACTGATTTTATTGATAAAACAATTAATTACAAAAAAATGAAAAAATTATTTTTTATTATAGGAATATTGGCATGCGGATATGCATACAGTCAAAGCGTAAGTCCTGAAGTTATTGCTTCATCAGGCGAATATTTTATAGGCACAAATGCAACATTAAGCTGGACACTCGGCGAACCGGTTACCGAAACTTTTACCGGAACAAATAATATTTTAACTCAGGGATTTCAGCAAAAATATGATATTGCAACCATTCAGGAAGAAAATAAAAACACATATCAAATTAGTGTTTTCCCGAATCCAACAAAAGACGTGCTGAATGTAATTATTAATTTAGGTTTAGATAATAAATACACCACTCAGTTATTCGATATGCAAGGAAAATTATTAGTAAGCAACAGTTTTACGGGAAACAGTGAAAGTATTAATATGAACCCTTTTACTTCCGGCAATTACCTTTTGAGAATAAACAACTCAAAAGGAGAAATAATAAAAACATTAAAGATTGTCAGGAATTATTGATAAAAATTTTAAACTTAAATGTATATGAAAAAAGTTTTAGTATTTAGTGTAATGTGCTTTATAATTGTTGAATTATCATTTGCACAGGCACCACAGGCATTCAAATATCAAACTGTTGTAAGGGACGCAAGCGGCAACCCGCTCACAAATCAAAAGGTAAATTTCAGAATTAGCATTTTGCAAAATAGCACAGTCGGAATTTCTGTTTATACTGAAAGACAAATTGACACTACAAACAATTTTGGATTGGCAAATATTGAAATCGGAAAAGGAACTCTTGTAAGCGGAAATTTTTCAAATATCAGCTGGGGTACAGATAAATATTATATACAAATTGAAATTGACCCAGCTGGAGGAAATACTTTTGCCCTGATGGGAACATCACAATTACTAAGTGTTCCGTATGCTTTATATGCTGAAAATTCTGGTACAGCTGGTTCCACAGGACCAACAGGAGGTCAAGGACCCCAAGGACCCATAGGCGGTCAAGGAGCTATAGGTTCTACCGGAGCAACAGGTTCAGCAGGTGTAACGGGACCAACAGGTAATAATGGTTCAGCAGGAGCAACTGGAATTACAGGCCCAACAGGACCCATAGCAGGTGCAGATAAGCAACTTATTTTTAATGATGACGGAAACGCCGGAGCATCTGCCGAATTGACTTATGACAAAACTTCAAAACATTTGGCTATCGGAACGGCAATGCCCGCTGCAAGTGCAGCATTAGAAGTAAATTCAACTACAGGCGCTCTCTTGGTTCCGAGAATGACAACCACTCAAAGAGACGCTCTCTCACCGGTGGCAGGAATGATTATTTACAATACAACAACAAATAAATTTCAGGGCTATGTGTTAGGAATACCAGATACTACTAAATATGGAAATACTGATTATAATACGTCTTATGGTAATGCCTTAGGAGAAGATATAGGTCATCATGTTTTTATACCTCCTTCAAATACTTATGTAACTTCTATCAGAATCTGGATTTCGTCTTTACAATCCAGCGTATCAACTACATTGAGCATTTATGATGATAAAAATACTCAATGCAGCGGAAATCCAACAAATCTCGGAACATCATTGCCGAAAACAGTTACACCGAGCGCATGGAATACATTTGTTTTTTCAACACCTGTTGCTGTAACATCGGGAGTAAATTATCATATATGGTCTCCCGTGACATTAGCGATTGATGGAGCAACCGATAATCCTTCAAACACAATAACTAATTGGTATGAAGCTGATTTTATGATGATGTGTTCTGATAATTCATACGACAGAGCCATTGAAATTTCAACAGTTTTAAACCCATCAATTTGGGTAAATTTACATTAAAAAAATAATTTTCTATGAAATATCCATGCAAACAAATCCGTCGGCTGACGGATGCAATTGGTTTTTGTGAGAGTGAGTAACTAAAAAAGTAAAATAACAGAAGCAATAAATTAAAAGAATTTAAAATTCTATTAATTACTAAAATTTAAACAGATGAAACAAAATTTTAAAAAGTATGGTTGGATGCACGATTTACCTGACCATAGAGATTTTAGTTATCTTGCTCCGAAGCCTATAATTAGGAAGCTTCCTGCAAAAATTGATTTACAAAAATTATTTCCACCTGTTTATGACCAGGGACAATTGGGAAGCTGCACAGCAAACGCCATTGGCGGTGCTTTCGAATTTGAATTAATAAAACAAAGACAGAAAGATTTCATGCCTTCACGGCTTTTCATTTACTACAACGAAAGAGTGATGGAAAATAATGTTAACAGCGATAGCGGAGCGATGATTCGTGATGGAATTAAAAGTATAAACAATCAAGGTGTATGTCCGGAAAAAATTTGGCCTTACAACATAAATAAATTTACACAAAAGCCATCTGCAAACTGCTATAAGGAAGCATTAAAACATCAGGCATTGCAGTATCAGCGGGTTATAAGAGACTTAAATCAATTTAAAGGATGTCTGGCAGAAGGATATCCGTTTGTTTTCGGATTTTCGGTTTACGAAAGCTTTGAAGGAAGCGAAGTAGCTAAAACCGGTAAATTAAATATTCCTAAAAAGAATGAAAAACTTTTGGGTGGACATGCTGTTGTTGCTGTTGGTTACGATGATAGCCAGAAACGATTTATAATCCGAAACAGTTGGGGCAACAAATGGGGAAAAAATGGATATTTCACTATGCCTTATGAATATTTAAACAACGATAAACTTTCAGATGATTTCTGGACAATCAGATTGGTTGAAGATTAATAATAAAAATGAAAAAAATATTTTTAATAACAGCAATATTAATATGCTTCGGTTTAATTTATTCTCAGAATAAATTACAAGACGTTATTAATAAAACAAAAAAAACTATTACAGACAATAAACCTTTAACAAATACCGAAGTTGTTAAGGGTTTAAAGGAAGCATTAAATGTAGGAACAAATAATTCAACAAAAAAAGTTTCAGCAGTTGATGGTTATTTCAAAAATCAGGCAATTAAAATTATTTTACCGCCCGACGCTGTGAAAATGGAAAAAACACTTAGAGGAATGGGTATGGGACAACAAGTTGACAAGTGCGTATTAACTCTAAACAGAGCTGCCGAAGAAGCTGCAAAACAAGCAGCACCAATATTTTTAAATGCAATAACACAGCTTACAATTACCGATGGCATGAATATTCTGAAAGGTAAAGATAACGCTGCAACGCAATACTTAAAAGACAAAACTACAAACGATTTAAAAATAAAATTCAAACCGGTTATTCATAATGCATTGCAAAAAGTTGAAATCACAAAATACTGGAACCCTTTGATGACAAAATATAACAAGCTCCCCATGGTGCAAAAAATAAATCCTAACCTTGATGATTATGTTACAGTGAAAGCCCTTGACGGATTATTCAAAATGCTCGAAGGCGAAGAATTAAAAATCAGAAAAGACCCTGCTGCAAGGATTTCAGATATTCTGAAAAGAGTTTTTGGTTCGCTGGATAAAAAATAGTATAATGTCAAACGGCATTTGTTTTTTTAATCAGATTATATTATTTTCGTACAAAACTAAAAAATGATTACCAATAATAGCACATACAAACTTATTAAAGATACTGCAACTCAATTAATCCCAAATTGTCAGGTTTATCTGTTTGGTTCAAGAGTAAATTCAAATGAAACAAAAGACAGCGATTATGATTTATTAATAATAACTCCTAATAATATTTCAGTTCAAGATAAATTATTATATAAATCTACATTGCGAAAATTATTTGCAAAAAACAAATTAGATGCCGACCTGATAATCGAGAGCAAAGATGAAATTAAATTTAAGAAAAATTTAATTGGACATATTGTAAAATATGCCTTAAACGAAGGAATATTGTTATGAGCAAAAAAGAAGAATATCTTAGGGAGTGGATAACAAAAGCAGAAGATGACTTAGATGTAATAAACAAACTTACCGAAGAAGGTATTGTGGCTAAGTCAGCAGTATGTTTTCATTGCCAGCAATTGGCGGAAAAATACCTTAAAATATTTCTAATTTATAAAGAAAAAGAATTTACAAAAACACATAATATTGAACTTTTACTCGAAGAATGTTCCCAAATTGATAAAGATTTTAGTACAATAGAACCAAAAAATTTAAGTGATTTTGGTGTAAATGTGAGATACCCCGGAGATATTTATATTCCTTCCGACAAAGAAACAATGGAATACAAAGAAATTGCTCTTGAAATAAGAATATTAGTAAGATTGAAAATATAAATACATGAGTAAGTTTCTAATTACCGGCTTAGGAAACATATGCGAAGAATACGAAAACACCCGCCATAATATCGGGTTCATGATATTGGATGCTTTTGCAAAAAAAGAAAAATTTTCATTTTCTTCAAAAAGATACGCTGATGTTACAGAATTCAAATATAAAGGTAAAATTTTGTTTTTTATTAAACCAGCTACATTCATGAATTTAAGCGGCAATGCAGTGAGATACTGGCTGCAAAAAGAAAATATTTTATTAGAAAATCTTCTTGTTATTTGTGATGATATTGCTTTGCCTTTAGGTTCGCTGCGAATGAAAACAAAAGGCGGCGACGGCAGTCATAACGGATTAACAAGCATTATAGAAACACTCGGCACTTCTGAATTTTCACGATTACGATTCGGCATCGGCAATAATTTTCCAAAAGGATACCAATCTGATTATGTTCTTGGCAAATGGACACATGAAGAAAAACAAATATTAACTCCCAAAATAGAAATTGCTGCTGAAATGATTAAAAGTTTTGTTGCCTTTGGTTCAGCAAAAACTATGACCGATTTCAACGAATAGATGATTGAAATATATAAAGTGTTTGAAGTTGAAAAAATAAATAATTATTTTTTTTAAAATTCTAAATCCCAAATCTTAATTCCTAAATTTTTATGCAAAAACGCTGGACGCTTAAAAAACAAGCAGATGAAGAAACTGTAAAAAACCTATCTCAAAAATGTAATATAAATCCGGTTATTGCAAAAATTCTCGTACAGAGAGGCATTGATACTTTTGAAAAAGCAAAGTCATTTTTTCGCCCTTCGCTTGATGATTTGTACAATCCCTTTCTGATGAAAGATATGGATATTGCAGTTGCACGCCTCGATAAAGCAATTGAAAAAAATGAAAAAATTTTAATTTATGGTGATTATGATGTTGACGGAACTACGGCTGTTGCTTTGATTTATTCATTCTTAAAAGAATATAATAAAAATATCGATTTCTATATTCCCGACCGAAATTCAGAAGGATATGGTGTTTCATTCAAAGCAATTGATTTTGCAAAAGAAAATAATTTTTCCTTGATAATATCTCTCGATTGCGGAATTAAAGCAATTGAACAAATTAAATATGCAAAAGATTCAGGTATTGATTTTATCGTTTGCGACCATCATATTCAAGGAGAAGAACTACCTGTTGCCACTGCAATTTTAGACCCGAAAAGAAATAACTGCACATACCCTTACAAAGAACTCAGTGGCTGTGGAGTTGGCTTTAAAATGCTTTTCGGATATTGCCTGAAAAAAAACATTCCTATCAGCAAATTATATGACTATCTTGATTTGGTTGCAATAAGCGTTTGTTCAGACATAGTTCCGATTACAGGAGAAAACAGAATTTTAACTTATTACGGATTGCAATCAATAAATAATTGTCCCCGTCCGGGTATCAAGTCGTTGCTTGATGTCAGCGGATTTAAGAAAAGAGCTTCTGTGAATGATGTTGTTTTTGTTATTGGACCCAGAATTAATGCAGCAGGAAGAATTAATACCGGAAGAAATGCAGTAGAATTATTAATTTCTGATGACGCAGAAAAATCAATTGCTTTCGCAAAAGAAATAAATTACGACAACAACACACGCAAAGACCTTGATAAGCAAATAACACAGGAGGCATTGCAAATAATTGGAAACAGTGAGGAGTTGCAAAAAAGAAAATCTACTGTTTTGTTTAATCCCGACTGGCATAAGGGAGTTATAGGCATTGTTGCATCAAGAGTGATTGAAAATTATTACAAACCGACAATAATTTTAACAGAGTCTGAAGGATTTGCAACTGGCTCGGCTCGTTCTATAAAAAATTTCGATTTGTATGAAGCATTGTGTGCTTGCAGTGATTTACTTGAACGCTTCGGTGGACACAAATATGCTGCAGGCATTACCATGAAAAAAGAAAATATAGGATTATTTACAGAAAAATTTGAAAAAATCGTATGTGAAACAATTGATGATGAATTATTAATTCCCGAAATAGATATTGATTCTGAAATTAATTTCAACGATATTACCCTTAATTTTTGTAAAGTTATAAAACAGTTTGCTCCATTCGGTCCGGAAAATATGAACCCTCTTTTTAAAACCGAAAATGTTTTTGATAAAGGATTTGCCAAAATAGTTGGAGAAAAACATCTTAAATTAAACTTATGCCAAAACAGCAATAAAAACAAAATGTTTGATGCAATTGCTTTCAACAAAGCAGAAGTTCTTGATAAAGTAAATCAAAATTCACCATTTGCAATTTGTTATTCAATAGAAGAAAACGAATGGAACGGGGAAATAAAAGTTCAGTTAAATATAAAAGATTTTTTTTGTAAAATTTAATTTTAATATATTAGCGGTTTTATAGCAATTCTTAATGAAAAAAATACACATAAGATTAATTTTTCTGATTTCTGTCCGGCTTGCGATGCTTTTAGTCGCTCTGCTTATTCTTTATAAATTTGAATTATCAAAATTAAAAATAATAAAAAAAGATACTGAAGCGCAGAAAAAAGACATGTTTGAAAAGATTGTTCAATTGAAAGGACAACCTCTTGAAACATTTGCTTTTGATTATACATATTGGGATGAAATGGTAAAATTCGTGAAAGACCCGAATACTGAATCTGCAAAAAAATGGGCTGACGAAACAATTGCAACTGCTCTTGGTACTTATAATGCAAACTTTGTATGGATTTATGATTCAAAATATAAGTTAATATACACTGTAAATAATGTAAAAAATGAGCCAATATATCCTTTCGATGAATCATTGGTTAAGAAGATTTTCAGCAACGGGAAATATGCAAATTTCTTTTTGCGTTCTCCTTTAGGAATACTTGAATTACGTGCAGCTTCTATTCATCCATCTTATGACTATAACAGATTTACTTACCCAAAAGGATACTTTTTTGTAGCAAAATTATGGACGAAAAGCTATATGGACGAAATTTCAAAAATGACACAAACAAAAATTTCTATAATTCCCATAATAAATGACATTTTTGAAAATAATAGTGATGATAATGATATAATTCATTTTTCAAAAATTCTTTATGGTTATGATAACAAACCAATAATAAAACTTGATGTAAATACTCAGTCAGCTGCTTTACGTAATTTGATTGCCCTTACAAACAACACACTTTACGTTGCAGTTATATTTCTGGTTTTTGTAATTGCTGTTATATCAGTATTTTCAATATTTTCAATAAAAAGACCTATTTCTTTATTAATAAAATCGCTTCAAACAAAAGATACAACAATAATAAAAAATTTAATAAAAAAAGAAAAAAGTGAATTTGGAATATTAGCACGGTTAATTACAGCATTTTTTGAACAACAGAATTTGCTTATAGGACAAAAAACCGAATTGTCGGAAACTAAAATCAGGTTGCACGCTTTTGTTGACCATATTCCTTTTGTTGCATGGCTTAAAGATAAAGACAGTAAATTCATAACCGTAAATAAGCCCTACGCTAATCTAACAGGATATAAAATTGAAGATATTATTGGAAAAGATGATTACGATATTTGGCCTAAGGATTTCGCAGAATTTAACATGAAAAGCGATAAGGAAATATTTGCCTCAAAACAACAAAGCTATTTTGATGAAAAACTTCCTTTTATAAAAAATCAACCATGGTACGAAGTATATAAAACACCTATTATTAATGAAAAAGGCGAAGTTATAGGACTTACAGGAATAGCAAGAGATATTTCAATAAACAAAAAGGCAGATAATTTCACAAAAAAACAACGTGATTTAATAAAAATTATGCTTGATTCTCTTCAGGAATCCATTATCATATCTTCTGTTGATGGCTTTATATTGGAATGTAATGATAATACTTTAAACTTATTTAAAATAAATTCCAAAGAAAAAATACTTGATACTTCTATATTCCAATTATTTCCCGAAAACATTAAGGAGCAGGTAATTGAAGATATATCTTTTATTATGGAAAACGGAGGAACAAAAGATTTTACATATAATTACTTCACAAAAGATGGAAATAAAAGTTCATTGAAATCAAGAATTTCCCTTGCTAATGATTTCGAAGGCAAACCATCTTATCTTATTACTAAAACAAAAAAGTTAAAAGATATTTAAACCACTTCTATAAATCAACAATTACTGATTAATTTTATTTTTTTACAGAAATTGTTCCTTTAGGTTTTTTGATTTTCCATTTATCAAAATACTGGTCTGACTCAAGTCCCTCGCCAAATAAAATTTCATCGTTTGTAGTAATTTTCACGAATACATCGGAATATATTTTTTCTTTTTGTTCATTCCAGATTAAATGTTCAGTATTAAGTTTTTCTCCTTTTCTGTTGATAACTTCAACATTATTTCTTGCCTCCATGATTTTTTCCTTTTCACGATATATTGCGTAATTGGATTTTAAGCTTGATTCAACACTTTTAAGTGAATCATAAAATAAAACCTTAACGCCTTCGGGCATTTCCATATATGGTGTTTTATCATTTATATATCTTTTCAACAAAGGAGCATTAGCTTTAACAAGCACATCAGCATCTTCGCTGTAAATTATTTCAACATTTCTCGATGTTTCAGTCGGCGACTTGTCTTTGTTCGTAATAATGTTAACAGTGCTAATATCGTTCTCGCAGGAAAAAAGCAATCCCAAAACAATAACTAATATAATGGTTTTATATTTCTTAAGCAGCGCTGTCATATAATTTTCGATATATTATTATTCAAATTATTAAATTCCATATAAAAAGATGTTCCTTTATTTTCTTTTGTTTCAAACCATATTTTCCCGTTCAGATTTTCAACAATACTTTTAACTATTGCAAGACCCAATCCCATTCCTCCTGTTTTTGTAGTAAAATCAGGAGAAAAAATTTTACTTATCTGATCAGAGGAAATTCCTATTCCATTGTCGGTAATTTTAATAATTACTATTTTATTTTTTTCGTATAATTCAATATTTAAAATTCCTTTTCTATTGAATGGTATTGCCTGCATTGCATTATTGAGCAGGTTTGTCAAAATTCTCTGCAACTGGCTGCGGTCGCCATTTATAAAATATTCTTTTTCTTCCTGTTTTGAAAAATGTATTTCTAAATTTTCAATGTTTTTATATAAATCAATACTATTATTAATTATTTCAGAAAGTTCAATTTTTTCATTATTTGTATGAGGCATTTTCGCAAAATCGGAAAATTCAGTTGAAATAGCAGATAAAGTATCTATCTGTTCTATCATTGTGCGGGTAAATTTTTGCAGGCGTTCATCAAAGTTCTGTGCTTTATCTTTCCATGCTTTTTCCAAATATTGAACACTAAGTTTCATGGGAGTAAGAGGATTTTTTATTTCGTGTGCAACCTGCTTTGCCATTTCTCTCCATGCACTTTCTCTTTCCGATTTTGCGAGCATTTCTGCACTTTTTGCAAGTTCTTTTATCATGCGGTTGTATTCCTTAATTAAACTTCCTATTTCATCTTCGCTTTTCCATTCAATATTTTCATTTTTTCTGCCAAGTTTGGTTCTGCTCATTTTTATTCTAATAAACTGCAATGGCAAAGTTATATAATTTGATACAAATAAAGAAACCACTATTGCCAAGGTGAAAAGTAATACATATATATTTATAAGTGCAACTATAAAAGTTGATAGTTCCTTTCTGGCTTCATTTTGTTTTGAAAAATACGGTAAGTTTATATATGCTATTGTTTTATTATTATCGTTCTTAAAAGGAATATAAGCAGATATATATTTCATACTTCCTATATTTTCATTATTAATAAATAATGTTTTCTGGTTTAAACTCAACTCGCTTAAAGCTACAGGATTTATTTTGTTGCTTATCAATCCTTCGTTAAAAATTTTAGGACGTGTTGATGCAATGAGATTTCCCTTTGGGTCATATAAATTAATGTCAATAAAATAAACATTAGAAAATTTTATAAGAAGTTCAGAAATGTAATCACTCATATTTGGTGAAATTGATGAAACATCTGAAACCCTGTGTTCCATTTCAATTGAAATTGAATGAATTTTTTCTTTTATGTTTTCATAATTTTTATTTTCGAACAGATTGAGAATATAGTATGTTGAGCTTATACCAATAATAACAAGTGATACAAGAACTATCAGAATTGTTGTTATTTGAATTCTGAATTTAAAATTTGCTCGAACTGTTTCATATAAATTCGGTAATTTTCTTAAAAAAAGAAATAAAATGGCTATTATGCTGAAAAATCCGAACAAATAAGAAAAAGGTGTAATAATATTAAGAAGATTATCACTTTTTTTACTGATTATTAAAGATGTTTTATCATCAACTTTATAAAACAAATGATTAAACCCGTCTTTATCAAAAAAAGTAAATTCATCATTTTGTTTTCCGTAAATATCGGAATAAAAACTGTACAAGTATTTGCCAAACTGGGTTACAAGCTGTTTATTGTTGTAAATAGAATATGAATAATCTGTGGGGTCAATGAAACTTTTCACTTTTTTATCAAGAAGAAGCTCAGGATAGCCAATGCCTTGAGGAACAAATTTTGAATCAAGTTCTACAAAAAATTTTGTTGAATTTATCAGATTATTATTTTTATCGGGAATTGAAAGTTCTGATAAATAACTTATTTTTCCGGTGCCTTTATTTAAATGGTATAAATCGCAGCTTATAGTGGGTTTTCCAATTGATAATATTTTCTCATTAAATAAAGTAAAACAATTCTTTTCAATACCATCAGGTACCATCAGCAATTTATCTGAAGAACGACAGGTAGTTACTTGCACATCATATTTTTCCCAGTAACCCGAGAAATATTTTTCTTTTATTCTTTTTTCTATTGAATCTTCGTTAAATGTTTTTCCCGAAATAAACTTTTTTAAAATTGTATCTTTTTTAATTTCCTGTTCAATTTCCGTAAATATATATTCTGCAATGGGGTCTTGTTCTGTAGAAAGTTTTATAGCAAGTGATTTTCTTTTTTCACTTTCTTTTGCTACATTAAAATCATTGAGCAAAAACGTTGCAACCATTGAATACAATAGTAAATAAAGCATCACATTATAAAATGATAAAATATTTTTTGTTTTTATTTTTACAAATAATAATAATATAATAACTATCAAAGTCCATGAAATAACCAAAATACCTGATTGAGTATAATCGGTATCACAAATCATAAACAACAATACTCCCGCAATGAAATTCGGAAGATGAAAACTTAATTTTTTATTAAAAAATACCAGAAAGGAAACTGTTTTTTCAATCAAAAGAAAAAGAGATAAAAATAATATTCCAATGATTAAAAAGCCGGTAAAGCTTAATATATCAAGTTCAAAAATATTATTTACATTATAAGAAATATTTGAATTTATAACTATGCTTTTGAAAATATCAACTACAAAATCTGAGAGTTCAAATAAAATAAAAATCCCTAAAGTAGCTATAACACGCTTATTCCACATTTTATATTTTCTGAAAATTTTTATTAAATTATATTTTTCAGAAAATACTATAACCATAAAAAATAAAAGCACTACATTTAAAAACAGGTCGCCAAAAGAAGGAAACCAAAATGACATTGCATAAAATTTAGGACTAAACAATTCGAGCTCATAAAGAGATGACGGAGTTTTATAATAGATTGAAAAAAATCTTAAACTAACAATAATCGCAGCAAAAGCTAAATAAAAAATTTGATTTTTATAACGAGCAACTACGATATTACACAGTGATAAAAGAAAAAAAACAATAAAAATCAAACTTATTATATAAAATATTACATCAATGCTTTTATCAGCATTATCAGTACTTTCATCATTTTTATATATTAATGAAAAAAGAAATTTTTTATCCGCTGAAAATATATTATAATTTCCTGTTTGGCTTTTACTGATTGTGGTATTTTGTTTGACTGTAAATTCTTTTTGAAATTTATTTAAAAGATATTTGTTGTTATACTGGTATTCGCGGTTCAATAAAATCAATCCTACTATCGTATATTTTCCATCGCTTTTATTAATAATTCTGTACCATCCGTTTTTCAAACGCAGTATTTGACTGTTGGTTAATTTATTCAAACTATAATCGCTTACAGGAACATTATTATCTGACCAGTATTTAAGATTTTTATTTTCATAAATAAAAAAGGAATAACCCTTTTTTTCATAAAAATCGTTGTAATGCCTGATATTTAATAAAAAATAGCTTTCTTCTTTTTCTTTTACCTTGACCAGCAGGTTTTTCAAAATAGTATCCAGTTCATTTTCCTTGTAGGTTAGTGTTTTTTGAAATAAATTTGTTTTCTTTTCATTACTGACAAGGAAAATATTTGCATTCTTATATGAAATACCCAATACATAGAATATTACAGCAATTATTAACAACAAAATTGTTTTATTTTTCTTATTTATCTTCATATTTTATTGTGTAACACTTTGTAATATTTATTCAAAAATACAATATAAAATAAAGCGATTTAACAAACGATTTTTGATTTTATGATATAATATTCATTTTTTATGTTTTTTTTATTAAATCTCTTAAAATTGGTTTTTTTATAATAAATTGGTATAAAATTTAACTATAAACAGCTAAATGTTGAATTAATTTTTATTTTTTACATATATTATTGATATTCAATATTTTGAATGATTGTTTCACGTGAAACAGTTACTTTTTATTTTCCAAAATAAATCATCAACACCGAAATATCAGCAGGTGAAACCCCGCTAATTCTTGATGCTTGTCCAATTGTTCTTGGTTTTATTTTAATTAATTTCTCTCTTGCTTCAGACGATATAGATTTTATTGAAGCATAATCAAAATCTTTTCTTAATTCTATATTTTCAAATTTGCTTAGTTTATTTACAATTTCCTTTTCCTTTTCAATATATCCTTCATATTTTATTAATATTTCGGCTTCTTCAGCAATTTCATTTTTTTCTGATTTAATTTTATTAAAAAAATCCTTAATGGATTTTACATTATTAATTAAGTCAAAAATCGAAATTTGGGGACGTGAAATCAAATTTCTGATTTTTGTTTTTTGTTGAATATTTTGTGTTTTAAGTTTTGTTAATATCTTGTTAATTTGAACTGGCTCAATGCTTGTTTTTCCAAGATACTCAATTACAGAATTTATTTCTTTAGTTTTTCGTTCAAGAGCTTTTTTTCTTTTTTCTTCTATTAAACCTATTTCATAACCCATTGGTGTTAATCTTATATCAGCGTTATCCTGACGAAGCAATATTCTGTATTCGGCTCTCGAAGTAAACATTCGGTATGGTTCATCCGTTCCTTTTGTAACTAAATCATCTATCAAAACCCCTATGTATGCATCAGCTCTTTTTAAAATAAAAGGAGATAGGTTCTTTATTTTTCTATGTGCATTTATTCCAGCCATTAACCCCTGGCAAGCTGCTTCTTCATATCCTGTTGTTCCGTTAATTTGCCCTGCAAAATAAAGATTTTCTATTTTTTTTGTTTCGAGAGTTAAATCCAGTTGGGTTGGAGGGAAAAAGTCATATTCTATAGCATATCCCGGGCGAAATATACTAACATTACTAAATCCTTTTATTTTTTTTAACGCTTCATATTGTATTTCTTCAGGAAGGGAAGATGAAAACCCGTTTAAATAATATTCATTTGTTGTCCATCCTTCGGGTTCGACAAATAACTGGTGCCTGTTTTTATCAGAAAATCTTTCAATTTTATCTTCAATTGACGGACAATATCTTGGTCCTTTTCCTTTTATTCTACCTGAAAACAAAGGTGATTTATCAAAACCTTTCCGTAAAATATCATGTACTTCATCATTTGTATAAACCAGATAACAACTTCTTTGTTTTTTAAGTTCGGGTGTTTCTATAAAAGAAAATTTCTTTGGGTTTTCATCACCTTTTTGTTCAATCATTTTTTCAAAATCAATAGAGCGCCCATCAATTCTTGGTGATGTTCCTGTTTTCATTCTGTCACTTTTCAGTCCTATTTTATTAAGTTGTTGTGTCAACCCAATAGAACTTATTTCTCCTATTCTTCCACCCGAAAAATTATTTTCTCCAACAAATATTTTTCCGTTTAAAAATGTTCCTGTTGTAAGTATGATTGTTTTAGCTAAAATTTCTTTACCTGTGAGTGTTTTTATTCCAATTACTTTATCGTTTTTTATTAATAAATTTGTTGCAGTATCCTGTCTCATAAAAAGGGTAGAAATATTTTCAAGAATTTTCCGCCATTCTATCGAAAATAATACTCTGTCGCTTTGTGCTCTCGGGCTCCACATTGCCGGTCCTTTTGATTTATTTAACATTCTGAATTGTATCATTGTTCTGTCGGTTACAATTCCCGAATATCCGCCAAGAGCATCAATTTCTCTCACTATTTGTCCCTTTGCAATTCCACCCATTGCCGGATTACACGACATTTGGGCAAGATTTGTAAGATTCATTGAAATTAAAAGTGTATTTGAGCCAAGATTTGCAGCAGCAGCCGCAGCTTCGCATCCGGCGTGTCCTCCACCAACTACTATTACATCAAAATCATATTTCATTTTTTTCGTTTCACGTGAAACATTTTTAAATAGATATTTTCTTTTCTTGTCATTATTGTTTTGTCTTTTCTTGTTTTGTCTTTGTATCCAACAATATGAAGAATTCCGTGTATCATTACTCTATATAATTCTTTTTCAAAAAATACTTTATATTTTTTTGCATTTTCCTTTACTCTTTCAATACTAATATATATATCTGCTACGAGATTATTCTTTCCACAATAATTTTCAAAAGTAATAATATCGGTAAGGGTCTTGTGTTTAAGAAATCTTGTATTCAGGTTCATTAAGTATTTATCGGAACAGAAAATAAAATTCACATTTCCATTAACAGGTTTTTCTTTTGAAAATATTTTTTCAAAATATTCTTTAAGGACATTTCTGTCTTTTATTCTAAAATTACTATCCTCATTATAAAAATTTAAGCTCAATTCCATTTTGCAAAATTACAATTTTAAGTTTAATTATTACGTTTTTGTTTATATTCAAAAAGTACATAATTATAAGAGTTAATTATATTTAAAAAATAAAAATTATATTTGCTTAATTTATAAATAAAACAAATTTACAGAAATGTCATTATTTACACCCGGGCGTCGTTGGCAGCCACCATTTTATCCTTTTAAAAAAGAAACCAAAGGAAGAAGATTTCTTGCTTTTACCGAAAGAAAAATAAAAGGAGTTCTTTTCGGCTGCAGAATGTGCGGCAATTGCTTGTTGCAAGAAACAGCTTTTATCTGCCCAATGGAATGTCCAAAAGGTATGAGAAATGGTCCTTGCGGCGGATCTTCTGCAAAATCCTGTTATGTTGACGAAACACGTCCATGTATCTGGTATAAAATTTATGAGAGAGCATTTAAAATGAACCGTGAGGATAAGCTGCTGGAAGTTCTTCCCCCTCTTGATTGGGAAAAAGTTGGGACGGAAACATGGGGTGAAGTTTTTTCAAAAATCAAGCAATTTGGGACAAGTAAATTTATTTCATCTGTATTTTTTTCCAAAGATATTGAAAAGAAAAAAAATATGTGGGATGCTGTTTTCAGGACTATACGTCAACCCGAATGGTGGAAAGGCGACTCGGAATATCATGCTCCGAAATATGATGAGTCGGCTTCGGAATTGGAACAACAATTAAAAGCAGGAAAGTTTGTAGTTACATCAGAAGTAACTCCTCCAATAAGCATTTCAACAAATAAACTTACAAAAGAGATTCAGCTTTTAAAGCCATTCGTAACATCAGTTAATTTCACCGATTCTTCATCTGCAACACCAAGCATGTCGAGCATTGCGTGCTGCAAAATTGCCATTGATTGCGGTGCAGAGCCGGTACTGCAAATCGCCGCCCGCGATGCAACAAGAAGTTCGTTTCAGTCGCTTGCTATTGGTGCAAACGCTTTAGGTATAAAAAATATTTTATGTTTAACCGGCGATAGTGCGAAACAAGGTGCAGCCCCAAAAGGAAACATGAATATTGTTGATTTGGATTCGATACAGATGCTCTGGATACTCAGAAGAATGCGGGATGAGGGAATTTATTTGCACGGAAAACAAATAAAATTTCCGCCAAAATTCTTTCTTGGAGCAGCAGCATCACCTTTTGCTTCTGAGCCGAAATTTCAGGCAATCAGAGAACATAAAAAGATTGATGCGGGTGCTCAGTTTTTCCAGACAAATATTATTTACAACCCAGATGGTCTTGAAACATGGGTAAATGAATTAACAAAAAGAGGAATTAGAAATAAAGTTTATATACTCGCTGGAATAACTCCTTTGAGAAGCTATAAGATGGCAATGTATCTTCATAACAATGTTCCCGGAGTTACAATTCCCGAAAAATATCTGAAACGTATGGAAAATGCCGGCGATAAAGGAGAAGAAGAAGGCATTGCAATAACCGTAGAGCTTATGAAAGAAATAAAAGCAAGAAAAATAGTTGATGGTTTTCATATTATGGCAATCGGCTGGGAAACAATGGTTCCAAAAATATTGACTGAAGCTGGATTGAGTTGAATGAAAAATTAAAATTAGTAATGAAAGTTAATCCTTATTTTCAATTGTCTGAAAATTTTTTTTATCAAATTCAGGAGTAATTTTAACTCCGTTATATTTTACTTCCACACCGTTTTCATAAGTTATTTTAAGAACAATAGTTCCGTCGTCATAATATTTTACCCAATCTCCGTTTTTTTTACCCATACTGAAATTTCCTCTTTCTTTTATTGTTCCATTATCGTAATAATAATAATGTTCCCCATCGGGAAAGCCGTCAATGAAGCTGCCTGTAAAAGCTATAGTTCCGTTGCTTTTAAATGTACCTTTCCATTCGCCAAACTTTAATCCTTCTTTGTAAACACCTGTTTCGATATAATCGCCTATATCATAACTCCACATTCCATCTTTTTTGCCGTCACTGTAACTTCCTTCGGCAATTACTTTACCTGAGTCGCTGTATTCTTTCATTAATCCTTCTTCTTTTCCGTTTTCAAAAATTTCTTCTCGTAAGAGATTTCCGCTTGGATAATACCAATTCCATTTGCCTGTAAGTTTTCCGATAGACGTATATTCTCCTGTTTGCTCCGGTTTTCCGTTTCTAAAGTAAAATTTCCATACTCCTGATTTTTTACCCATATCGTATTCGCCTTCTCCTTTTACTTCGCCTGTTTCGTAATATTCGTACCAATATCCTTGTTTTAAGCCGTCTTCTTCAACAATACCACTGCCAATTATCTTTCCGTCTTTATAAATTTTTGAGCCGATTATTTTTCCGTCTTCTGAATATTCGCGGCTTATTCCTTCGGGAGTATTATATCTATAAGTAATCATTTTTTTTACATGCCCGTTTGAATAATATTCTTTTTTTATTTCTGTTTTTGCTACTTCTGTAACATTAATCAGCAAACTGTCATTTTGATATTTTTCTATTTTCAGTAAATTTCCGTTTTCCGCAAACTCTTTATATATGCCGTTCTTTAAATCATTTTTATAAAAACATTCTATTTTAACATTACCATTATCGTAATAGAACTGCCATTTATCTGTTTTCATTCCTTTATCGTCTCTTCTGTTTATTTCTTCCTGACTAACAATGAAACCTCCGCTATATTCTGTTATGGTTTTTACATTTCCCGATTCATCAAATTCCTTTGATATTCCATTTTCAACACCATCAATAAAATTTATTGTTTTTAAGAGTCGTTGGTTTACATAATAATTTGTTACTCCACTTTTTTTGTCGTTCACATAATTTTCTTCTGTTTTTTGATTTTCAAAATAAGTTGTTTTGAAACCGTTTTTCTTATCTTCTTTGTAATTTAAACTTAATGATATATTTCCTTTTTCGTCATAAAATTTCCATAATCCGTCAAGTTGAAAATCTTTTCTATTTCCTTCAGATTTTATAACACTATTTTCATAATATGTTTTCCAATATCCATCTGGCTTTCCTCCAACCAAAAATCCTTCACTTGATTTTTTCCCGCTCGGATAATAAAATACTTTTAATCCGCTTGTATCATTCTGAGCGGTAATTATCAAAGCTTTTAATATTAATAATATTAAAATTAATTTTCTTATCATTTACCGGATATTTTAAGCATTCTGCGAATCGGTATTTCTGCTTTAATTCTTAATTCTTCATCAATAATTATCTCAGGTTTTTCGTTTTGTAAACATAAATATAATTTTTCAAGTGTATTTAATCTCATAAATTTACATTCGCCGCAAGCACATTCGCTGTCATCAACCGGTGCAGATATAAATATTTTATCAGGTGATTCTTTTTTCATCTGATGTATAATTCCTGTTTCGGTTGCTACTATAAACTTCTTACTATCATTTTTTATTGTATAATTCAATAAAGAAGTTGTAGAGCCAATAAAATCGGCTATTTTTAAAAGAGGTTCTCTACATTCGGGATGAGCTATCAATTTAGCATCTGGATTTTCTATTTTAAGTTTCATTATTTTTTCTAATGAATAAATTTCATGAACAATGCATGAGCCATCCCAAAGCACCATATTTCTTCCGGTAATATTGTTTACATAAGCGCCAAGATTTTTATCGGGTGCAAAAATTATTTTTTCATTTTTAGGAAAACTTTCAACTATCGAAACAGCATTTGATGAAGTGCATATAACATCTGATAAAGCTTTTATTTCGGTACTGCAATTTATATAACTTATCACTTTATGTTCCGGATATTTATTTAAAAAAATTATAAAATCTTCTTTTTTACACAAATCAGATAATGAGCATCCCGCTTCTGTATCAGGTATCAAAACTTTTTTAAATGGATTTAAAATTTTTGCTACTTCCGCCATAAAATTTACTCCTGCAAAAACAATTATATCTGCATTTGTTTTTGCAGCTTGCTGCGATAGTGTTAAACTATCTCCTATAAAATCGGCTATGTCCTGTATTTCGGATTCCTGATAATAATGAGCCAAAATTACTGCATTTTTTTCTTTTCGCAATCTTTTAATTTCGTCAATCATAAAAGTTATTAAGAAATATTAATCTTATATTTTTATATTTAGTAAATAATAAAACAATAATAATGCTTGTTAATTGTGTTTGAAAATAATCATTATAAAATTTGTTTTTTAATCTTATCATTTTTTAATAACAATTTATATGTTTTATAAACATTCAAAAGTATTGAAAAAAGAGGATTTTTACTATTTATTAACATTATGTTTATATAAATTTTGTTTATAAAATAAAAAATAAAATTATAAATTTAATGTTAATAAACCAATAAAAAATTTGATGTAAAAAATGATAAGATTAAATAGTTTGCTTTAATTTTTTATTAAGAGAAATTAAAAACTGTTAATAAGTGAATAGTTTTTAAAAGTTATCACCATAAAGTAACTTTTAAAATGATAAAGTGTTAGTAACTGTTGAAACAGTACTATTACCAATGATTTGCTAAGATAATTCCACGTCGAATTTTTCGTGCCATGGCAAACCGTGTTTATTAAGAGCATCTAAAAATGGGTCGGGGTCGAAGTTTTCAGTATTTAAAACACCTTTACCCTGCCATTTTCCGGTAAGATACATCATAGCACCTGTCATTGCAGGAACACCTGTAGTGTAAGATATTGCCTGTGATTTGGTTTCTTTGTAACATTCTGCATGGTCGCAGTTGTTGTAGATGAAATATTTTTTTTCTTTCCCTTCTTTAATTCCTTTAATAATACAGCCGATGGAAGTTTTACCTTTATAATTTTCGCCAAGAGAAGAAGGTTCGGGCAAAAGAGCTTTAAGAAATTGAAGCGGAACTATTTCCATTCCATTATAGATAACAGGTTTTATACTTGTTATGCCAACATTTTCGAGTACTCTGAGATGATTAATATAATTCTGAGAAAATGTCATCCAGAAACGTGCTCTTTTTAAAGTAGGAAAATTTTTTACAATTGATTCCAATTCTTCGTGAAATAACAAATAAGATTCTTTCGGACCTATTTCAGGATAATCGATAGGTTTATGAATTTCGAGAGGTTCAGTTTCAATCCATTTATCTTTTTCCCAGTATTTACCGCGCTGAGTAATTTCTCTGATATTTATTTCGGGATTAAAATTTGTTGCAAAAGATTTTCCATGGTCGCCGGCATTGCAATCAACAATATCAAGATAGTGAAGTTCGTCAAAATGATGTTTTTTTGCGTAGGCAGTAAAAACTCCTGTTACTCCCGGGTCGAAGCCGCATCCGAGAATTGCAACTAAGCCTGCTTCTTTGAATTTATCGTTGTAAGCCCATTGCCACTTGTATTCAAATTTAGCAACATCTTTAGGTTCGTAGTTAGCCGTGTCAAGATAATTAACACCGGTTTGCAAACATGCATCCATTATTGTAAGGTCTTGATAAGGTAATGCAACATTAATTACAATATCGGGTTTAAATTTATTAATTAGTGCGGCAAGTTCAGGAACATTGTCGGCATCAACTTTTGCGGTTTTTATTTTATTGCCTCCGATTTCAGTTGCAATATTCTGGCATTTGGAAAGTGTTCTGCTTGCCAGAAGAATTTCCGAAAAAACTTCAGGAATAGATGCACATTTGTAAGCAACAACTTTTCCTACGCCGCCGGCGCCTATTATCAATACTTTACTCATTTTGCTTCAGTGTTTAGTTTATACAAAACATTATAGAATAATTAAATTAAAAATTTTATTTATTTTGTTCTTTTTCCGTATTATTTTTAGTTGTATCCGATAATTGATTGTTTAAAGAGTTAGTGAGTGCATCAGCAGAAGAATCGGCATTTTTCTGAACTTTTTTTTCATCTGTTTTTTCTTTATTACCTCCACATGAAACCACACATAACATTGACAAGATAGATAAACTTAAAATTATTTTTTTCATTAACATATTTTTTAGGTTTTTTAATAAAATTATTTATTGGAAACAAAAATATGTATATTTGAACAAATAAATAATAAAAATTTTAAAATATGATATTCGAATTACCGGAACTTCCTTTTGAAAATAATGTTTTTGAACCTATTATTTCAAGCAGAACCATTGACTTCCATTACGGAAAGCATCATAGAACGTATGTGAATAATTTAAATAAACTTATTGCAGGCACCGAATTTGAAAATTCCACGCTTGAAGAAATAATAAAAAAAGCAAACGGAGGAATATTTAATAATGGTGCACAAGTGTGGAATCACACTTTCTATTGGGAAAGTATTACATCCGATTTTGAAAAACCATCTGAAAAACTTATTGAACATATCAATAAAAATTTTGGTTCGTTTGATACATTTAAGGAAAAATTTATAAATGCAGCAACAACGTTATTTGGCTCAGGCTGGGTATGGCTTGTAAAAAGACAGGATGGCAAACTTGAAATAATTCAGGAAAGCAATGCGGGGAATCCGCTGAGAAATGGATTAACACCATTATTAACCTGCGATGTATGGGAACATGCTTATTATCTGGATTATCAAAATCGCCGCCCCGATTATGCAAATTCTTTTTTTGATATAATAAATTGGAAAGCAGTTGAAAAAAGGATTTAAACTAAAAAACCGGTTTGATGAAAACATTACATTTATGTTTTATTAACGAGTACAAAAAGTTAATATCTTGTTAAAAAAAATGTAATTGCAACCCAACGTTTGAATACTCAATAGATACAACCGAAAAATCGAAAAAATAAATCAAAAAAAAATATTATTTTGTTTGTTTTATTTAAGATTTTATATATTTGTGTCAGTTAAAAAAAAATAATAACATAAATAATTGTATAATCCTATGAGAAAAATGAATTTAAAATCATTAGCAGCTATGATTGTAGTTGCTTTAATTGTTGCAAGTTGTGGACTTGGAAAAATGGTAAAAAAGTACCCGACTGTTAAATATGAAGTTACTCCCGAAGTTCTTGAAACCAATGGAGGAAAAATTTCTGTTACAGTGAACGGCACAATTCCACCGAAATATTTCCACAAAAAAGCAATTGTTGATTTTACACCCGTAATAAAGTATGACGGCGGAGAAGTTGCTTTAAAAACTCTTACTCTTCAGGGCGAAAAAGCCAAAGGAGACGGTACTGTTATTAAATACACTGATGGCGGGTCATTCAGTTATACCGATATTGTTGCATACAAACCCGAAATGAACAAATCGGAATTAAGGGTTAATGCAAAAGCGAAATTAAAAAAAGAAGTTCCTCTGGGAGATAGAAAACTTGCCGACGGGGTGATTTATACTTCTGAAAGGATTAATGAAGATTATATATCAAATGCAGCAGACCATAAATTCCAGAAAGAAGAACTTGTAACAAATACTGCAAATTTATATTTTCCTTTCGCAGAGTCAAAAATTGACATGAAACTTCCTAATAATAAAAAGAAAGAAAATGCAGATTTATTGAATGCACTGAAAGAATTCTCAGTAAATGGATGGAAGAAAAAAGGTATAGAAATAAATGCTTGGGCTTCACCTGAAGGAGAAATAAATTTCAACCAGAATCTTTCTGCTGACAGAGCAAAAGCAGCTCAGAATATGTTGAAAAAATATATTGATGAAGAAACCAACAAAATAGCAAAAGCAAAAGATAAAAAAGCCAAACCCATTAAAGATTCTACACAATATGATGTAAAAGCCAATGGCGAGGACTGGAAAGGATTTGTTGCAGAACTTGATAAATCCACTTTTAAGGATAAAAGCGTAATTCTTAACGTTATCAATGCTCAAAATGATGTTACAAAACGTCAACAGGAAATAAACAAAATGGTTGTTGTTTATAAAGAAGTAGAAGACGATATTTTACCAGGACTTAGAAGAGCTGAAATAAAAGTTAATTCACTGAAACCATCAAGAACCGATGAACAAATAGCAGCACTTTCAACAACAAAACCCGATTCACTGAAACTTGAAGAATTGCTTTATGCAGCTACTTTAACTAATGATGCAAATATTAAACTAAAAATTTACAAATCAGCAACTACCGTTTATCCTCAAGATTGGAGAGGATACAACAATGCTGCATACATTGATATAAAATCAAATAATCTTGACGAAGCAACAACATTACTTGAAAAAGCAAACACGTTGTCACCAAATAACGGAATGGTTTTGAATAATCAGGGAGTTATCGCAGCAATGAAAAAAGATTATGATAATGCAAAAACACTTTTTGAAACTGCACAGCAGAACGGACAAAATGCAGGATATAATATTGGAATAATTAATCTTAGAAAAGGTGATTATGCAGGAGCATTAGCTTCGTTCTCCGGTATTACTTGCAACTATAATCTTGCACTTGCACAATTGCTTTCAAAAGATAATGCATCAGCTACAACTACTATTGACTGCATAAAGGAGAAAACAGCATATTCTTATTATTTAATGGCAGTAGTTGGAGCAAGAACAAATAATGTAGGTATGTTAACAGAAGGACTTACAAAAGCTGTTCAATTAGATGGCAAATATAAAGCACAAGCGAAAGACGACAGAGAATTCTTAAAATTCTTCAGCAATTCGCAATTTCAGGATGCTGTGAAATAATAAATAAATAATAAAAATTTAAAGGGTTGCTTTTTTAAAAGTAGCCCTTTATTTTTGGTTATGCTTAAGTATCTGAATTGTTCGGGTTAAAATATGGGTATATGTCTGTCTATTGCTTGTTCTAACGAAACATAAGTTTCGGTTCTTGCAACTCCCTGAATGGGTTGAATTTTATTTATTAAAATGTTTGTTAAATCGGCATTGTCTTTGCAATAAATTTTAACAAATGTAGAAAAATCACCGGTTGTGTAATGACACTCAGTAACTTCAGGAATTTTTTTCAATTCCTCAACTGCAGATTTATAAAAAGTTGGTTTTTCAAGAAAAATTCCAATAAATGCACAAGTAGTTAATCCTGCAACTATTGGATTAACTGTAAAATGTGAACCGGAAATATATCCGGCATCTTCAAGCTTCTGAACTCTTTGATGAATTGCAGCACCTGAAAGGCCACATTCTCTTGCTACTTCAAGAAAAGGCGTTCGTGCATTATTCATTAATAAGGATAAAATTTTCTTATCGGTGCTGTCAATTTGATATTTTTCACTCATACGTTTTTTAATTATAAATTAAAAATTCTACACAAATATAAATAACATTTTAACTGAAAACTAACTTTTTTTATTATAATTTTTTTAAGCTTTTCCAACACTTCCCAAAACATTTGTAATTTTATGCTTATAAAGTTCTTTTAGTTGCTCTCTAGCAGGACCAAGATATTTTCTCGGGTCAAATTCACCGGGACTGTCAACGAATACTTTGCGTATTGCTGCTGTAACAGCCAGACGACCATCGGAATCAATGTTTATTTTGCAAACCGATGAAGTTGCAGCTCTTCGGAGTTGTTCTTCGGGAATACCGACAGCATCTTTTAATTTACCCCCGTTTGCGTTAATTGTTTTCACAATATCAGCTGGTACTGATGAAGCTCCATGCAGTACAATCGGAAATCCGGGAATTCTTTTTTCAACTTCTTCAAGAATGTCGAAACGTAATGGCGGTGGTATAAGAACGCCATCGGCATTGCGTGTGCATTGTTCCGGCTTGAATTTAGTAGCTCCGTGAGATGTGCCTATGGAAATTGCAAGTGAATCAACATTTGTTTTTTTAACAAAATCTTCAACCTGTTCGGGTTGTGTGTATATTGATTTTGCTGCTTCTACATCATCTTCAATACCTGACAAAACACCAAGTTCACCTTCAACGGTTACATCATATTTATGTGCATATTCAACAACCTGTTTGGTTAATTCTACATTTTTTTCATAAGGATGATGAGAACCGTCAATCATTACAGAAGAAAAACCATATTCAATACATGATTTGCATAATTCAAAAGTATCTCCATGGTCAAGATGTAAAACTATAGGAACAGAAAATCCCAGCTCTTTCCCATATTCAACAGCTCCCTGAGCCATATATTGCAACAAAGTTTGATTTGCATATTTTCTTGCTCCGCTTGATACTTGCAAAATAACTGGAGATTTTGTTTCTACGCAAGCCATTATTATTGCCTGCAACTGTTCCATGTTATTGAAATTAAAAGCAGGAATTGCATATTTGCCTGTTATTGCTTTTTGGAACAATTCTTTTGAGTTTACAAGTCCGATTTCTTTATAATGAATCATAGTTTTAAGTTTTTTTGTAAAATTAACAATATAAATTATTTTGTAAAAAAAATAGTTTAAAAATTTTCATTTAAATTTTTCCCTGTATATGAGTTTTTACATTTTACCAAATCTTCAGGTTTACCTTCAAAAACAATATTTCCGCCATTATCGCCGCCTTCCGGTCCCAAATCTATAATCCAGTCGGCGCATTTAATAACTTCGGGATTATGCTCAATAACAATAATTGAATGACCTTGACTTAATAAAGAATTAAAAGCAATAAGCAATTTGTTGATATCGTGAAAATGCAAGCCGGTTGTGGGCTCATCAAAAATAAATAGTGTTTTATTTGCAGTATTTCTTTGTCCGATAAAATAACTAAGTTTTATTCTTTGTGCTTCACCTCCGCTCAAAGTGCTTGATGACTGCCCAAGATGAACATATCCCATGCCTATTTCAGAAAACGGTTTTAATTTTTCCACGATTTTTTTTTCAATAAAATTATTTTCTTCGCTAGCACCAAATAGTTCTATTGCCTCGTCAACAGTCATGTTGAGAATATCATTAATATCATTTCCTTTATATTTTACTTCAAGAATTTCATCTTTATATCGTTTCCCTCTACAAACATCACAGGTTAAATGTATATCAGCCATAAACTGCATTTCTATCACTACTTCGCCATCGCCACTACATTCATCACAGCGACCTCCCGGAACATTAAAGGAAAAATACCCGGGAGTATATCCGCGTAATTTCGATAATTGCTGGTTCGAAAACAAAAGCCGTATATCATCAAATACTTTTACATAAGTTACGGGATTGGAACGCGACGACCTGCCAATCGGATTCTGGTCAACAAATTCCACGTTGCTTAGATAATTTATATCTCCATCTAATTTATCATATTTTCCGGGCTTTTCGGAGTTCTTTTGATAAGCTTTACAAAGCGAAGGATATAAAATATTTTTAACGAGTGATGACTTTCCCGAGCCGCTGACACCTGTTATTACTGTCAAAACATTTAAGGGAAATTTTACATTGATATTTTTAAGATTGTTTTCTTTTGCTCCTTTAATTTCTAAATACTCCTTCCATTCACGTCGTTTTTTAGGTGTTTTTATCTGCAGTTCCTTATTCAGATATTTTGAAGTGATGCTTGTTTTATTTTTTATTAAGTCCTTATTTTCTCCCTGAAAAATAATTTCTCCACCGTTTTTGCCTGCGAACAGCCCGATATCAATTATATAATCCGCTGAACGAATAATTTTTTCGTCATGCTCAACAATAATAACAGTGTTTCCATTAGTTTGGAGTTTTCGCAGAACATTTATCAATTGCTCAGTATCTCTGCTGTGCAGCCCTATACTCGGTTCATCCAGAATATACATCGAACCCACAAGATTACTTCCGATGCAGGTTGCAAGACGCATTCTCTGAAATTCACCTCCCGATAAACTTGAAGTAAGTCGGTTTAGTGTTAAATACCCTAAACCAACTTCGTTCATATATTCCAAACGATTTGTAATTTCCAGCAAAATTCTTTTTGCCACTTTGCTGTCATGTTCATTTAATTTTAATGAATTTAAAAAAACATGACTGTCTTTTACAGGAATTGTAATAATTTCAGAAATGGATTTATTTGCTATTTTAACATAGTTAGCATCTTTTCTCAATCGTGTTCCGTGGCAGTCGGGACAATCGGTTTTTCCACGAAAACGTGAAAGCAACACGCGGTATTGAATTTTATATGTTTGTTCTTCTATATATTTGAAAAAATCATTTATTCCATGAAAATGTTCATTCCCGTTCCAAAGGATTTTTTTCTGTTTATCGGTAAGTTCATAATATGGTTTATGAATGGGAAAGTTGAATTTGTAAGCATTCATAACGAGTAAATCTTTAAACTCGCTTAATTTTTCACCTTTCCAGCAAGCAACAGCATCTTCAAAAATTGAAAGCGATTTATTCGGGATAACGAGGTCTTCATCAATTCCCATGACCTTTCCGAATCCCTCACAGGTTTTACAGGCACCAAAAGGATTATTGAAACTAAAAAAATCAGGTGTAGGTTCTTCAAAAGAAATTCCATCGAGTTCAAATTTATTTGAGAAAAAATATTCTTTAGCAATTTCTTTTTCATCAACGACTTCAACCATGCAGCTTCCTTCGCCTTCGTAAAAAGCCGTTTGAAGTGAATCGGCAATTCTGCTTCTATCTTGAGCAATATCATGCTTTATTGCAATTCTGTCAATTATTATAAAGCCATTCTTTTTTTCAAACGAATGATTATAATTTTCAATAAGAGTATTTATTGAAAAAGAATCATTGTCAAATCGTATCTTTGAAAATCCTTGTTGATAAAGAATTTGCAACTGTTGTTTCAAAGTTCTGTTTTCTTTAATAATTAAAGGGGAATAAATAAAAACTTTAAAATTTCCGTTTAAAGAAATAATAAATTCAGTAACATCATCCACCGAATGTCGCTTCACTTGTTGTTCCGAAACGGGTGAATATGTTTTTCCTATTCTTGCGAATAAAAGTTTAAGGTATTCATATATTTCAGTTGTTGTACCGACAGTTGCTCTCGGATTTTTTGTATTTGATTTTTGTTCTATTGCAATTGCCGGCGAAATGCCTTTTATAAAATCAACATCGGGTTTATCCATTCTCCAAACAAACTGTCGTGCATAAGAAGACAAGCTTTCAACATAGCGTCTTTGACCTTCGGCAAAAATTGTATCGAAAGCAAGCGATGATTTTCCCGAACCCGATAAGCCAGTGATGACAATAAGTTTATTACGCGGAATGATAACATCTACATTTTTGAGATTGTGTACTCTTGCTCCCTTTACAAAAATAAATTTTTTTGTATCAATATTCTCTGAAATCTGCATCAATGTTTAATAATAAAAACAACAATTTAACAATTTTATTTCAGTAAAAGTTAAGTTCTAAGCCGTTTGTAGAATATTCGTAAAATATAATTAGAGTCAGCAAGAAAACACCTGTTTTTGAAAATCAGCTTTTGCCCCAACCCTAAAGGGTGGCTGATTTTCAATGGCTTCCCTTTAGGGATTAAGGGTAAAAAGCCATTGAAAATCATAATTCGGCGGTTTTCTTGCAGCCACTAATTATGAATATTGCGAAATTAATAAAAATAAATTTGGAAATTATCTTTTTTCACTCTATATTTGTAAATTGAAATACTATAATTTCATATAGATTTATACTAACCTTAAAAATTTAGGAGGAGCGATTATCGAGTAAATATATACCCTTTTTTTATTTTTTTCTAATAAAGGAGGTTTATATGATACGTGTTGAATTAAGCGACCAGGAACTCGTTAATCAGTACATAGCCGGAAGTGAATCAGCTTTTGAAATTCTTTTAAAACGCCACAAAAGAAAAATATTTACTTACATTAAAATTCAGGTAAAAAGTAAAGCATTGGCTGAAGATATTTTTCAGGATACTTTTTACAAAGTGATAATAACACTTCGTTCGGGTAATTACAATGAAGAGGGCAAGTTTCTGCAATGGGTGATGAGAATTGCCCATAATATTATTGTTGATTATTTCAGAAAAGAAAATCGTATGCGGTTCATTGAAAATTCCGATGAATATGATATTTTTTCATTTCTTAAAATTTATGATGAAAATATTGAAGAGAAGCTCTGCAAAGAACAAATACATAATGATGTCAGAAAATTAGTTGCTCGCTTACCCGAAGACCAAAAAGAAGTTCTTGTAATGCGTCATTATGCCGATATGGACTTTAAAGAAATAGCAACAAAGACAGGTGTGAGCATAAATACCGCACTCGGCAGAATGAGATATGCCCTGATAAATTTAAGGAAAATGATTGAAGAAAAGAAAGTTATATTGTCAGTTTAGATTTCTGTTTTCCGAAAATAATTAAAAAATAAATTACTACCAATACAACGCCAATTCCTGAGAATACAAATGTATATGCGGGGGTGAATTTAAACCATATAAATCCAGCCAAACTACTCGCTATTAAAGTTGCAATACTCGAAAAACTTGAATAAAAACCAATTGCCGTAGCTGTTTCCGATGGAGCAGAAATATTTGAAATAAGTGCTTTCGACATTCCTTCTGTTGCACTTGCATAAATACCATATATACCGAATAAAATGCCAAGCATTAAATAACCACTTGCAAAACTTATTGATAAATAAACGAACGCAAATAATATCAACCCGATTATTATTATGGTTTTCAATCCTATTTTATCAGCCAAAATTCCTATAGGGTATGAAAATAAAGCATATACAAGGTTGTAAAATATATAAAATCCTATCATTGTTGTGTCTGACATGCCTTTATTTTTCAAAACCAACAATAAAAAGACATCAGAACTATTGAAAAGTGTAAATGCTAAAAGTCCTATTAATAGCTGCTTATAGCCGACAGATGATTTTTCCCAATATTTAAAATAACCAAAAAAAGAAATTTTATTTTTATTTTCAAGCGGATTATTTTTTTTATCTTTTAATAGCAGCGAAAGAATTATTGAAATTATTCCCGGAACAATTGCCAGAATAAAAATTGTTTTATACTTGTTAGGATAAAAATAAAGAAAAACTAAAGCTAATATAGGACCAATAGCTGCACCAATCGTATCCATTCCTCTGTGAAAGCCAAAAACCTTTCCTTTGTTTTAGGAGTTGTTTCGTCGGATAATAAAGCGTCGCGTGCACTTGTGCGTATTCCCTTGCCGAATCTGTCCATTGTTCTTGCCGTGAAAATCCATAACGGAAATGTAAAAATTGCAAGCATTGGCTTTGAAATTGCGCTAAGAATATAACCAATTTTAACAAATGGTGCTCTTTTTCCGATTGAATCGGAAAGATTACCGAAATATCCTTTGCTTAATCCGGCTGTTGCTTCTGCTACACCTTCAAGTATACCAATTAAAAAAACAGAAAAGCCAATTGATTTAAGATAAACAGGCATTACCGGATACAGCATTTCGCTTGCTATATCAGTAAATAAACTGATAAATGAAACAAGTAAAATTGCGCGGGTGATTATTTTTGTTTTCATTTTAAAAATTTTCTCACAAAGACTCGAGGCGCAAAGTTTTCATTAATTTAATTTTATTAAAATGCCACAGATTCAGAATATTAAATTACTCTGTGAATCTGTGGCAAATTTTATAAATTCTACAATCTATTTTATTTATTTATTCTCACTTAATTGGTCGGAAGTGCTTGAAGCAACGGCTGTTTTTTCTATTCGTAATTTATTTCCGCCTTCAACTTCAATAGTGAAAGTTGTTTCCTGTACTTCAACTATTCTTCCGTGAATACCGCCGATTGTTATTACTTTATCTCCTTTTTTCAATAATTCTCTGAATTTTTTCTGCTCTTTAGTTCTTTTTATTTGCGGTCTAATCATGAAAAAATAAAAAACAGCAATAATTAAAACGAGCGTAATCATTGGAGCATAAGGATTTCCACCGCTTTTCTGGGGTGTCATTAAGATTATTTCAAGGTTTGTCATAAATAATTTTTTTAAATGGTTAAAAAATAAATTTACTATTCAGGTACAATAACATTACAAATTATTTTTAATACAGTAGTATTTGGTTGAGTATTGGCAACTATGGAAACTGTTTTATTTTGTATTCCCTGTTTGCCTTCACTGTTGAAAGTAACTTTTATCTTATCTTCTTTGCCTGGAGCTATTGCTCCTTTAGGAAATTCGGGAACAGTGCATCCACAACTTCCATTTGCTTCGGTAATTACCAAATCAACTTTTCCAGTGTTTTTGAATTTGAATTCATGTGTAACTTTTTCACCTCTTGTTACATTTCCGAAATTGAAAAAATCTTCTTCAAATTCAAATTTTGCAAATTCTCCTTTTTTATGGTCAGTAGCGCTTGCAGGGTTATTTACAAGGTCTGTAGAAATTTTTTCCGAAGTTTTTTGTTTGCATGAAACTATTGATACCAAAATAAGAATTGACAATGTTGATATAAATTTTTTCATTTTTTTCATTAATTTAATTAAGGCAAAAGTAAAAAAAAATTCTTCAATCAATCAATCCTCTTCCTGATTTTTTTATCAATCCCTGCTCTTTTAAATCTGCTGTAAGCTTGTCAAGAATTCCGTTTATAAAATCTTTACTCTTACGGGTACTGTATATTTTTGAAATTTCAATATATTCATTAAGTGTAACTTTTACCGGTATCGTGGGAAAATCCGTTAGTTCATTAATTGCCATGTTCATTAAAATAATATCAATAAGTGCAATCCTGTCAATTTCCCAGTTTGCTGCACGAGCTGCAATTATTTTTTCATTTTTATCTTTATTCTCAATTGACTTTTTAAACAAATCAACTACGAGTTTTGTGTCTTCGGGTTCATCTTTATATAAAGGCAGTATGAAATTGTTTTCTTCTTTATTTTCATTCAGGTTTAATAAAAATTTTGTTATGATTGCATTTACAAGATAAATATCATTTCCCCAGAATAAATTTTTATCTTCAAAATAAGAAATCAAACTTTCCTGTTCTGTAATGATATCCTGATAAGCATTAGCAATAAAATCTTTATCTTCCAAAAAGGTTTTGCATTTATTCAATTGTGCAGATGCTTCCGCATTATTTTTTATCGCTGTTATAATTTTTTTTATTAATTCTTTTTCTTCCTGCCAGTTTATATTTTTTTCTTTTACCACAGTGGCAAGTCTTTCGTTTTCTGTGATAATTGTCAATACTTTATTCGATAAAAATTTATTATAAAAAATTAAATCATTTTTATTAGGATGGAATTTGTTTTTTTCATCATCTTCGAACCGGATGAGGCAACTATGTAGTTCTTTAAAAAGCGATAAAAGATTAATGTAAAGGTCAAATATTTGTTCAATGCTTTTGAGCAATTCGTGTTTAGCTTTTTCCGAATCGTTGCTTTTCGATTGAAAAAAAGCATACAATGCAAGAAATACCTTTATTCTTAAATACCTTCGGTTTAACATTTAAACAACTAAGCAAATTTCTGCAAAAATAGATTATATTTATTAAAATCAAAGAAAGAATATTTATAGTTTCAGATTTTTTTGTTTACAGATAGCCAATAGTCATTGAGTCAATAGTCATTAGTTAAAAAATAAATTTTCTGATTTTTTTCGCAACCTGCAATTCATACATCATAATTTGAACATCAGCATGCCGAAGCAGTGTTTTTTTATTATATTCCTTGTTTTTTAAAAATATGTTTTACTTTCCATCCGTAAAAGGCAAGGTAGGCAAAACAAGCCACTCCAACCATATAGCTCCATTGTATTCCAAGTAAATTATCGGAAGCTAAATATCCTTGGAGCAAACTGATAAATCCACCTCCCATAATCATCATTATTAAAAAACTTGAGCCCTCGCTTGTGTGTTTTCCGAGTCCCGAAATTGCTAATGTAAAAATACAAGGCCAAAGAGTACTGCAAAACAATCCAACGCTAATGAATGCAAAAACACTAACCATTCCGCTTGACAATATTCCGATTAATAATGCCGCAATACCAATAAGAGAAAAAAGTAAAAGTTGTTTTGCGGGATTTCCTTTGCTTAAAATATCGGCAACTATTAAAAAAATAATTACAAAAGCATAAATATAAAACGGAGTAATGTCGTGATTTGCGATTTTATTTACAATCAGAAAAACTGCAAACGCAACGTATGGCATCAGAAACCCTAAAATTCTTTTCGTTCCCATTTTAAAATCAAAAGCTCCAACGGATGAAGTCCAACGACCAATCATTAAACTCGCCCAAAAAAGCGAAACGAAAGGAGCAATTCTATCGTTTGTTAAATGTATATGCTGACGCATAAATTCAGGCAAATTGCCTGCTGTTGAAACTTCAACTCCAACATAAACAAATATGGCGAGCATTCCCAAAACAAGCTGCGGATATTTCAATGCGCTTTTTCTTTCGGCAACAACAGGAATATTGCTTTGAGCGTCATCTGTAACAGAATGTATTTTATTCGGAATATTTGAAAATTTAAAAATCAATGCGAAAACAAGAAATGCTGCACCAAGAATAAGATATGGAATTTTTACACTTTCCATATTTGCTACAGAAATGCTTCCGACTTTGAAGCTTCCGAAAATTGCAAAGCTCACCAATAGTGGACCAATTGTAGTTCCCAAATTATTTATTCCTCCTGCCATGCTTAATCTTTGTGAACCTTTTTCGGGAGCACCCATTATAATTGTCAAAGGATTGGCAGCAGTTTGCTGCAAAGAAAATCCCAAACCAACAATAAATAATCCTGTAATCATTAAGAGGAAAGATGATGTTTGAGCAGCTGGATAAAACAACCATGTTCCTATGGCAGAAATGACAAGTCCGAGAGCAATTCCATTTTTATAACCCATTCGGTTTAAAATGTCTCCACCCGAAAATTTTGAAATAAAATAATAAATTAACGAACCAACAGTATAAGCAACATAAAAAGCAAATGAAATCATTTGTGCCTGCCATTGCTCTAATTTCAAATGTTCTTTAAATACAGGAATTAAAATATCATTGCTTGCTGCAACAAATCCCCAGAAAAAGAAAATGCTTATAATTGTTGCAAATGCTGAAGTATTGTTTTGTGATTGTTTGATTTGCATTTTTTCCTGAAATAGCTAATTGGCTTGTGAAAATGGATTTTATTTTCAGCAAAGATAACAAAATTTGAACTTTATGAATTTTACCAACTTATAATTTCAAAGATATTTTTATTAATAATTAAACTTCAACTATCTTTGCAAAGTCAAACGAAAAGATAAATTTTTCTGGAACAAGAAATATCAGATAGCATAAAAACCCTTGATGAAAAAACCTTTGAACTGCTTTTCAGGAGCAATTTTAAAGGATTATGTTTTTTTGCTGTTACTTATGTTAAGGATTACGAAACCGCAAAGGAGCTTGTTCAGGATTCGTTTATTACGCTTTGGGAAAAAAGAGATACAATAGATTTGTCGAAACCGGTTAAAACATACCTTACCACAACCATCCGCAACCGCTGTTTAAATTACCTGAGAGATAACAAAAAATTTAATAAAGAAATATTGAATATAGAAAGCATTCATATTGAAGCCGAGCAAGCCGATAACAAACTCGGTGAAAAAGAATTAAAAAATAAGATAAATGATGCTATAAGTGAACTTCCCGAAAAATGCAGAGAAGTGTTTATTTTAAGCCGTTATGAAAATTTGAAATACCAGCAAATTGCCGATACATTGCAGATTTCAATTAAAACCGTTGAAACACAAATGTCTAAAGCATTGCAGCACATGAGAGAGCGGCTTGCAGAGTATATAAATGCTTTGTTAATAATTATATCGGAAATTTTGTTTATGAATAAATTTTAACTTTTTTTTAAACTTCATAAGGGTATGAATAATTTTATGTGTATTATAGTCGAAAAACAGAAATAAAAAATGGAAAACAACCAGACATATTATACAGATTTGTTAGCAAAGTACTTCTCCGGTGAAGCAAACACCGAAGAAATGCTTCTGCTTTCCGACTGGTTGAATTCCGATGTTAATAATAAAAAAACATTTGAGGAATATCAGAAAACATGGTTTGCTATTGAAAAGAATAAAATCGAAACAAAGCTTGATGTAGAAGATGAATGGCTAAAAGTTAAATCCAAAATAAGCAAGGAAACAAAAGAAGAAACTCCTGTTTACCGCCTTGCACCTGTTGAAGCACAGAGCAAGAACATTTTCGTGAAAGTTTTGAGAATAGCAGCTGTAATTTTGCTGCTCTGTGTTTCAACTTATTTTATTTACAATTATCTTAACAAACCTAAATACGAAACACTCATTGCACAGGTTGAAACCATAAAAAACAAATTACCCGATGGCAGTGAAATAACACTGAATGCAAATTCCACTATTGAATATCCTAAAAAATTCGCAGGAAATAAAAGAGTTATAAAACTTAAAGGTGAAGCATACTTTAATGTTACACATGACAAAACAAAACCTTTTATTGTTTCAACAGA
This sequence comes from Bacteroidales bacterium, assembly GCA_041671145.1. Classification (NCBI taxonomy): domain Bacteria; kingdom Pseudomonadati; phylum Bacteroidota; class Bacteroidia; order Bacteroidales; species Bacteroidales bacterium. The sequence goes on from JBAZBZ010000014.1 coordinate 53,081, forward strand.
TGATATAAATATTGAAGTTTTGGGAACATCATTTTATGTAAATACTAACGGTGCAAACGGCAAGGTTGAAGTAGTTCTTACCGAAGGCAGAGTAGCAATTTATTACAAAAATAATATTTCTGAAAAAATAATTCTTGCATCAGGCGAGAAAGCCGAAATTTCAAAAACAGAGGAAACAATAACGAAATCGGTGAACAATGATGAAAATTATATGGCATTTAAAACAAAGAAAATTATTTTTAATAATACATCTTTAAAAGAACTTGTAAAGACCTTAAATAAAGTTTATCATTCCGATATTATAATTAAAAACAATAAGCTATCAGATTGTACGGTAAATGTTTCATTCGATAACCAATCTCTGGAGTCGGTTTTAAATGTTCTTAAATCAACGCTTGATATAAAAATAAAAACCAACGGTTCCAAAATTGAAATCAACGGCAACGGTTGCAAATAACCAAAATTTATGCTGGCATTGAAGTCCCTAAAAATTGAGTATGGTTTTTTTAGTGTGCATCTAAGAACTGAATTTTCAGATGTTTTTGCCCCAACCCTAAAGGGTGAAACATCTGAAAATTTGCCTCCCTTTAGGGTTTGGGATAAAGCAAATTTTCAGATATTCAAGGTATTCTTTATATTCTTTTTTTTATTATTCTCTTTTAATTTTTCTTTTTCGCAGAATATTGAAAATAAAATAACAATTAAAGAAAAAGATAAAACACTCGGTGAAATTATAAATGAAATAAGCGATTTGGGTAAGGTAAATTTTTCGTACAGTCCATCGCTACTACCTCTCGATAAAAAAATAACTATAAAAGCAAAAAACAAAACTATAAAAGAGATTTGCGATGAAATTTTCACAAAGAATGGAATTGACTACATAGTTGTGGAAAAACAAATAGTTCTGAAGCCACATAAAAAAGAAGATATTCAAAACAAAGAGGAAAAACAAGTCCCAAAAGAAAAACCTAAATACACAATAAGCGGATATGTAAAAGATAAAACCACCGGCGAAATTCTGATTGGCGCAACAGTTTACATAAAAGGAACAACTACCGGAAATAATACAAATGCTTATGGATTTTATTCATTGACTTTGCCTGAAGGCAATTATAAACTTGCGACTTCATTTATCGGTTATAAAAATATTGTACAGGATTTGGAGTTGAAATCAAATCAGAAAATTTCGATGGATATGGAAGTTGAAAAAATTGAAATTAAAGCTGTTGAAATAAAAGTAGAAGAGAAACCTGAAGAAGTGATAAGAGAAAATCAGTTTGGCAATATGAAATTATCTCCGAGAACAATCACGAAAATGCCCGGTTTTGTTGGCGAGGTTGATATAATAAAGTCGTTGCAGGCAGTTCCCGGAATTAAATCTTATGGCGATGGTTCTTCACTTTTTTATGTTCGCGGGGGAAACAGTGACCAGAATTATATTTTACTTGATGAAGCTCCTATTTACAATCCTTCACATTTATTCGGATTCTTTTCTGCTTTTGCCCCCGATGCAATAAAAGACATTGAAGCATACAAAGGCGATTTTCCCGCAAACTACGGCGGAAGATTATCTTCTGTTATTGACATTAAATCGAAAGACGGAAACATGAAGAAACTTTGTTTCGGCGGAAGTATAGGATTATTTACTTCAAATCTTTCATTTGAAGGACCTTTTAAAAAAGATAAAAGCTCTTTTTATATTTCATTAAGGCGCTCAAATCTTGAATGGCTTATAATTCCATTAACAAAAACCACTAATAATTTAAAATTCGGATTTTCAGATTTTAATACAAAACTTAATTTCAGGATTAATGATAACAACCGCCTTTTTTTCACTATTTATGGAGGCAAAGACGAATATAGCATGATAGGTACATCTAAAATAAATACCAATGGAATAAGTTGGACTAATTTTTTATTTACAACACGATGGAATCATATTTTTAGTAATAAGCTTTTTTCAAATACAACATTATATACAAGTAATTATAATTATTATTTATACATTTCCAGAGGACTTAAAGATTACTGGAATTCGTCAATAGGAAATTTCAATATTAAAACCGATTTTACTTATTACCCTAATCCCAAAAACACAATTAAAACCGGAATAGATTTCGGAACTCATATTTCAAATCCCGGTAATATGAGCTTGTCTGATAAAGCCATTCAAGAACAAATACCGACTGTTCCAAAATACAATTCGCATGAACTTGATTTTTATTTAAGCAACGACCATAAAATAAATGAAAAAATTTCAATACGATATGGCTTTAGAATTCCTACATGGAAGGATTTTGGAGAAACAACCGTATATCATTATAATGTAAATTATGAGGTTATGGATACGCAGAAAGTTGATAGTAAAACCGTATATTCAACTTTTGTCAGCTTTGAACCAAGAATAAATATTACATATTCCATAAATAAAAGTTCATCATTAAAAGCCGACTACAGCAGAACAACACAATTCATACAATTATTATCAAATTCAATAAGTCCGTTTACATCACTTGAAGTGTGGGCTCCAAGCGGACCAACTATAAAACCACAGAAAGCAGACCAATTCTCCGTTGGTTACTTTCAAGGGCTTTTAAAATCAAAACTTGTATTTTCGGTAGAACCATTTTACAAAATATTCTATAATCAGATTGATTATAAAGACCACGCCAATATGCTTTTCAATCCATTGCTCGAAGGAGAACTACGATTCGGAAAAGCTTGGTCGTATGGAACGGAATTTATGTTCAGAAAGATGGAAGGTAAATTCAGCGGCTGGATTGGATATACCTATTCGCGAACATTTAAGCAAATTAAAGGAATAAACAATAATGAAAAATATCCGGCTTCTTATGACAGACCTCATGATGTTTGCATAAATTTATCTTACAATGTCAAACACTGGATATTTTCGGCAGGATGGATATATGCTACCGGCGGTGCCATAACAACTCCAACAGGTTTCTATTATTATAACGGATACAATGTTCCTGTTTATGACTCAAAAAATAATGCTCGCCTTCCCGATTATCACAGATGGGATATTTCCATAACATACAATATAAACAAACCGGAAAGAAAATATCAACACAGTTTTGTTTTCACATTGTATAACGCTTATGGCAGAGCAAATCCTTTTTCAGTAAACTTTAATAAAATAATGACAGATAACGGTAAGTTTGTTTTACCAACAAACCTTAACGGTGATTATAAAATTATCCCGACAACTATTTCTGTGGCGGGAGTTATTCCATCAATATCATATAATTTTAAATTTTAAAAAATAGAAATATGAGGTAAGAAGCATGAAAAATTTTGCATCTATTTTAAGGTTTATGAAAAAATATTATAAAAAATGAAAAAAATATTTTACATAATTATTTTATTGTTCTTGTTTAGTTGTGAAAAAAAAACCGATTGGCAATTAAAAGAAAAACACACCGATTTGATTGTTGTTGACGGCATAATTACAGATGAACAAAAATCGCATGAAATAAAAATCACTCACTCTGTTTCTGAATTGAATAAAACACCTCAACCGGTTGCGGGTGCAAGTGTAATTATAAGTAGCGAAGATTCTGTTTGGAATTTAACCGAACAACCCGCAAATTCGGGAATTTATAAAACAGCTAATATTTTCAAAGCACAATTGGAAAAGCATTATACTTTATTGATAAATTACAACAGCAAAATTTATACGGCAAAAACATATATGGTAAGTGGCAGTGGTTTTGTACCTTTAGTATATGCAAAAAATGGTGACAGTAAATTTTATCATATCGAAAAAGTTTGTAGTCCCTATAATCCCAACCAGCCGGCTATGTGGGAATTATCATTAGATTGGTCAAATGTGCCTGAGTATAAAGATTCTGTTCCCGAAAAATGTAAAGCAAAACTTATGTATTATACTTTGCCTACAATAGATGTAAGTGAAGTGTTTTCGCCTGATAAGGGAAAAATAGCATTTCCTGCCGGCACCAAAATCATTGAAAGACGATATTCCTTAACACCCGAACATGTTGAATTTTTAAGAGCTTTACTATCGGAAACAACATGGAGTGGTGGATTATTCGATTCCGCACATTCAAATGTACCAACGAACTTAAGTGAAGGCGCCACAGGATTTTTCGCTGCATGTGCTGTTACTTCCGTGTCAATTACTGTACTGCCTTGAAAATAAATTAAGTATAAAACTGAATTTTCTTTTTTAAAACCGCAAAGGCACAAAATCGCAAAGTCGCAAATGAAATGTTTATTTCAAAACTTTGCGATTTTGTGCCTTTGCGGTAAAATATTTTTTAGTTTGTTCAGGGTGTATTTTGTTTTATGTGTATTATTAATGAACAAAAACAAAATTATAAACCTTAAAAACCAAAAACCATGAAAACAATAAAAGAAAAAATCTACTGGATAATTTACGTAATGTTCATGATTTGCATAATTCTTCCAACATTTTTAAAATAATATTTAAAAAATATAATAAGCTCATCAGGGTAAAATAAATTTGAAGTGTATTATTATCGAAAAGCAATAAAAATAAGAAATAAAATAAATTATAAACCTTAAAAAAATCAAAACCATGAAAACAAAAGAATTAAAAAAATTAGCAATTATTCTGGTAGCTGTGATAGGGATCGGCATAACCGGATGTAAGAAAGATGAAAAACAAACCAACACTGATTCAATGCAACAACTTTCAAGCGACCAAAACTCAGTTCAGGGTGCTTCCGATGAAGGACTGAATGATGCTAATGGTGTGTTGGAACAAGGAGCAGCATCAAGGGGATACAAGTTACCATGTAATGTTACATTAGATACTGTTATTATTACCGGAGATACTGTTAAATATACTTTAACATATAATGGTTTAAACTGTCTGCAAAATGTTAACAGGTCTGGTGTTGTTATTGTTAAAAAGAAATTAAGTGATTTATGGAAAACTGCCGGAACAAAAGTTTATGTACAGTTTATTAATTTTAAAATAACAAAACATGCAAGAACTGTAACTGTAAACGGAATAAAAGTTTTTGAAAATGTAAGTGGCGGCTTTGTATTCAATTTAGGTGATGGAACAACTACATCTGTTACACACAGAGTTTCAGGTTATCTTAATGCAACTTTCGAAGACGGTACAGCAAGAACATGGAATATAGCAAGACAATTAACTTACACCGGTAATGCAAGCACTCAGCAATTAGTATTAACTGCCGATGGTTTTGGCTCAGCTGACGGATATTCAAATCTTGAAACATGGGGTACTACAAGAAAAGGAGATGCTTTCTATTCACAAATATTAACTCCGGTTTCAATAAAACAGGAATGTGCATGGGATGCAGCATCAGGTGCATTATCAATATCAATACCAGCCGAAACTATAAAAGCAACAATCACATGTGGGTTTGATAAAAATGATAAACCAATAACCAATGGTGACTGTCCTGCAAAATTCAAACTTGATTGGGAAAAACAAGGCAAATCAGGTACAATATTTTGCTGGCTGTAAATAATAAATTATCAAAAAAGGACTGGCTTTATTCAAGCCAGTCCTTTTTTCGTTTTGTACAACAATTTCATTTTATTTCGTGCAGGTTTAATAATATCAACAAGTTAATTTTAAAAATAATAATTATTTTGTCAAAATTACATAAAAATAAAATTTGATAGAGTAATTTACTAAATTAGCATTTACTAAAATGTTAAAAGAAAAATATTCCAAAATCTTTGTTTCTCTTCCCGTTCTTGATGAACGGGATTACTTACCTTTTTGTTTAAAAGCATTAGAAAAACAAACATTTCGCAATTTCGAAGTTTTTATTTGTGTTAATCAACCTGATGAATGGTGGAACATTGAAGAAAAAAAACAAATTTGCATAAACAATCAGAAAACATTGGAATTTTTGAAAAGCTATAAAAAAATTTCTGTTAAAATTATTGACAAATCAAGTAAATATAATGGATGGAACAATAAGAATTTAGGAATCGGCTGGGCAAGAAAAACAATTATGGATAAAATTTCTTCGTCAGCAGATAACGACTATTTAATTGTCAGCATTGATGCAGATACAGTTTTTAATGAAAATTATTTTACTTCATTAATAAATATTTTTAATAAAAAACCCGAAGCAGTTGCCATGTCAGTTCCCTATTATCATAATTTAACCAATGATGAAGTTTCAAATAAAGCAATTCTTCGATATGAAATTTACATGAGATATTATTTGCTCAATCTTTTCAGAATAAATTCTCCGTATTCATTTACAGCACTTGGTTCGGCAATTGTTATTCCGGTTTGGGCATACAAAAAAACAGGAGGAATTACTCCAAAGAAAAGCGGTGAAGATTTTTATTTTCTTCAAAAACTTGCAAAATATGGAAAGATTTTAAATTACTGTTCTGAAAAGGTTTTTCCTGCTGCACGTTTTTCCGACAGAGTTTTTTTCGGAACAGGACCTGCTATGATCAAAGGAGCAAAAGGAGATTGGGAAAGTTACCCGATTTATGATTATTCTTTATTTGATGAAATAAAAAAATCTTACGAATTAATTTCATTATTATTTCAAAAAAATATTGAAACTAAATTTTTAGTTTTTATAGAAAATCAATTTAAGTCAGATAACTTATGGAAACTTCTGCGAAACAATTCAACATCATTTGAAAAATTTAGAAAAGCATTTCATGGTAAGGCAGATGGATTAAGGATTTTACAGTTTTTAAAATCAGAACAAAAATTAATAAACAAAACAGATGAAAATTGTTTAATGGAGTTTCTCAATAAATTTTATAAAAATGATTTTATAAAGACAGGCATTGATTTGCAAACATTCTCTTTTTCCGATTTATCAATAAATACATTGAATAAAATAAGAAATTTTTTATTCGAAGCAGAAGAAAATTATAGAAAATCGAATACATTCTGAATTTCGGATTTTTTAATGGCACGGAATTTGAAACATATTTATTAAATTTGCATTCATGAAAAAAGTTATATATATACTTACTTCTTTGTTTTTATTATTTTTTACTTCCTGTAAGAAAGATGACAATACAAATACATCAAACGAAGACCCAAGAACTAAATTCGAAGGTACATGGACTTGTAAAGAAACATGCAAGAAAGACGGTTCTTTTACGGCTTTTCCCGTTACAATTTCGAAAAATACTTCAAATAGTACGGAAATATTAATAGCAAATTTCAATAATCTCGGTCAAACTGATAATTTACATGCAATAATTACTGGTTATAATTTTACAATTCCACAACAATCTTATACATCATCAAACTATCCGGTATCAGGAAGCGGAGCAATTGATAGTAAACAAACTTCAATAAATATGAACTATTTGGTTAATGAAGGAGCACAAACAGACGAATATACTGCCGTTCTTACAAAATAAAAATTATTTATAAGCAATGGATATTTCGAATTGCACCAAATCAACAAATTCCTGAATTCGGTTTTTTATTTCTTCTTTGGTAAGATTTATCAATTTTTCTGTACCGAATTTTTCAACAGTAAAAGATGCCATTGCAGAACCCATGATAATTGCACCTTTTAAATTTTCAAAAGAAATATCTTTTGTTTTATCAAGATAACCGATAAAGCCACCGGCAAAAGAATCGCCGGCACCAGTGGGGTCAAAAACTTCTTCGAGAGGAAGTGCCGGAGCAAAAAATACCTGCTCTTTATCAAATAATAATGCACCATGCTCACCTTTCTTAATGATGAGATATTTTGGTCCCATTTCCATGATTTTTCTTGCTGCCTTAATTAAAGAATATTCGTTACTCAACATTCTTGCTTCTTCTTCATTAATGGTAAGCACATCAATCATTTTAAGAACTTCTTTCAAATCATTCATGGCAGTATCAATCCAAAAATTCATTGTGTCTAACACAATAAGCTTAGGTCGTTTTGTCAATTGCTGAATAACTTTTTTTTGAATTAAAGGAGTAAGGTTTCCAAGCATCAGAAAATCAGGTTCTTTAAATTTTGCGGAAACAACCGGGTCGAAACCGGCTAAAACATTTAATTCGGTAACCAATGTATCGCGTGTATTCATATCAATATGATATTTTCCCGACCAGAAAAAAGATTTTTCTCCTTGTTTTATTTCTATCCCGTCAAGATTAATATTCTTACTTTTTAATAAATCAGTATAATCTTTTGGGAAATCATCTCCGATAACGGAAACCAAACCCAAATTTTGTGTAAAATAAGACGCTGCCAATCCGATATAAGTTGCAGCACCTCCAATTATTTTATCGGTTTTACCGAAAGGAGTTTCAATTGCATCAAAAGCAATTGTTCCAACAATAAGTAAACTCATAAATATCTATATTTTTTGCAAAGATATTGTTTATTTGATTTTTTACAATTACTTTTGCAATCCGAATTTTAAATTTTTTATAAACAAAAATTCCTCCCTAGCTCAGTTGGTTAGAGCATCTGACTGTTAATCAGAGGGTCGCTGGTTCAAGTCCAGCGGGGGGAGCAAATCCTGCGAAAGCGGGATTTTTTATTATGTTAAACCTAACAGGTTTTAAAAACTTGTTAGGTGGGAGTACTTTTAAAAATAACCTCTCTTATTTCTTAATTTTGTGCAATTATGGAATAAAACGCAAAAAATTTGTTTATTGTAATAAGTTAAAACGATTTATTCCCAAACAATTTGCAAAACAAGTATTTTTTTTAACTTTGCACGCTTAAAAAATTATAAAAAAATGGAAAATAAAAAAATTTTAAAAAGCGGTGAATTTCTTGTAGAAGAAACGGAAGCAAAAAATGTTTTCATACCCGAAGAATTTAATGAAGAGCAAAAAATGATTGCTCAAACATGTCAGGATTTTCTAGAAACTGAAATATATCCCAAGCTTAATGAAATTGACGCCGGCAAACATGAAATTATGGTTGCTGCATTAAAAAAAGCAGGAGAACTTGGTTTATTGGGAATAGCGCTTCCTGAAGAATACAATGGCTTCGGGCAAAACTTTGTAACGCAAATGTTGGCAGCTGAAACCATAGGAGCAGGATATTCTTTTTCTGTTGCTTTCATGGCGCACAGTGGAATAGGAACTTTGCCGATTGCATATTACGGAAACGACGAACAGAGAAAAAAATATGTTTCAAAACTTGCTACCGGTGAATTTATCGGAGCATATTGCCTCACAGAACCTAATGCGGGCAGCGATGCCAATTCGGGAAAAACACAGGCAAAACTTTCCGAAGACGGAAAAAATTACATTATCAACGGACAAAAAATGTGGATAACGAATGCTGGATTTGCCGATGTGCATACAGTATTTGCAAAAATCGACAACGACCGATGTTTGAGTGCTTTTATTGTTGAAAAAAATTATCCGGGTGTTGTTATTAATGTTGACGAAAAGAAAATGGGTATTAAAGGTTCTTCTACTGCTCAGATTTTTTATAATGATGTAAAAGTACCTGTTGAAAATCTTATAGGCACGAGAGGTGAAGGATTTAGAGTTGCCTTAACCATTTTACACATGGGACGCATTAAGCTGGGTGCTAATGTTCTTGGCGCAGCTAAAAAAGCCATCAATGATTCGGTCAGATATTCTAATGAAAGAAAGCAATTCGGAGTTTTAATATCAACATTTGGCGCAATCAAGCACAAACTTGCGGAACAGGTTGTAAAAACTTTTGCAATTGAATCGGCGGTTTATAGAGTAAGTAAAAATATTGACGATTTAATAGAACAAAATAAAAAAAGCGGAATGGACAAAGGAAGAGTTTCTATTGAAGCAATAAGTAATTATGCAGTTGAAGCGGCAATTTTAAAAGTATACGCATCGGAAGTGCTTGATTTTGTCGTTGATGAAGCGGTTCAAATACACGGAGGTATGGGTTATTCGGCAGAAATGGCAGTGGAAAAGGGTTATCGCGATTCGAGAATCAACCGTATTTTTGAAGGCACAAATGAAATAAACCGACTTCTTGTTTCAGATACGGCAATGAAAAAAGCAATGAAAGGTGAATTTGATTTATTTGGAGTTGCCGAAAAATTATCATCAAATCTTTCTGATATTGCTGAAAAGAAAAATAATAATGAAAATTATTTTGTCGAAAAGAAAAGATATATAAGAAATTTTAAAAAAGTTGCATTATTAGCAATCAATGCAGCAACAAAAAAATTCGATAAAAAACTTATAAGCGAACAGGAAGTACTAAATAATATTTCAGATATAATGATGGAAGTTTATGTAGCTGAATCTACATTGCTGAGGGTTGAAAAACTTGAAACGTTAAAAGGAAATGATGAAATAAAAACTTATAAAGATATTCTTGATGTATTAGTTTTTGATGCTGCTGAAAAAGTAAGAAAATCTGCTGTTGACGCATTCTCATCAATAGAAGATAATGCTGATAAATTAATAAGAGCAGCAAACAATTTAACCGAAGTATCAACAGTTAATATTAAAAATGCACGTAGAAGAATTGCCGATAAATTAATTGAAGAAAATAAATATAAATTCTAACTTAAAACAAATGAAAAACACCAATAAATTATTTTTTGCAACAATCGTTTTGACTTGTATATTTTATAGTTGCGGCAAATCAAAACAAGAAGCAAAATTCAGTAATGACATGGAACAGGAAAAGTACTGGATAAACTTGCAAACCATAACAAAAGGCGATGCACATTCTGGTAAATATATTTGCAAAATGGATAGTACAAAAGAATATAGTTTCGGATTTGGCAGTAAAATTGAAGATTTTACAACTAAAATTCCGAAAAAAGTTAAGGTTAATTTTTTCAGTTATGCAAAAAATTCATGTGAAGGAACGGGGCTTGTAATTCAGATTGATTCAGCAGCAGGCAAAAATATTTTCTGGATTTCAGGAAATATTTCAGGAAAACTTAGCAAAATGAATGAATGGGTTGAAATAAATGAAATATTTAATTTACCTGCAAAATTAAAACCTTCCAATGAAATAAAAATTTACGTTTGGAATCCCAAAAAGAAAGAATTTTATATTGATGATTTTAATGTAGAGTTTTTGTTCTAAAATAATTTTGAATAAAAACTTAGAGATTGTTTAAATTATATTTTGTTTAAAGTTTAAGGTCTAAAGTTTAAAGTCATGTATATTGAACTTCAGAACATAAGAATAAGATTAACAATAAAAAAAATCAACATATAAATTTCAAAATTTTTAAAATTGGAAAAAAAATAGTAAGCTCAAATAACAAAAACTTTAAACCTTAAACTTTAAATTTTAAACAACTTCTTAATATGAGTATTTCGGAATCGGATAAAAAATTAATCTGGCATCCTTATACTCAGATGAAAACTTCCAGAACACCAATTCCTATTGTTAAAGGAGAAGGCATTTATGTTTACGATGAAAACGGCAAAAAATATATTGACGCTGTTTCGTCGTGGTGGGTTAATCTTCACGGACATTCACATCCTTATATCGCGGAAAAAATAAGCGAGCAGCTGAATGTGCTGGAACATGTTATTTTTGCGGGGTTTACTCATCCCAAGGCAGTTGAACTTGCAGAAAGATTAATAAAAAAACTTCCCACCAATCAGTCAAAAATTTTCTATTCCGATGACGGTTCAACTTCAGTTGAAGTTGCCGTTAAGATGGCTTTTCAATATTGGCATAATAAAGGGGTAGAAAAGAAAAAAATCATTGCTTTTAAAAATGCTTATCATGGCGATACTTTCGGAGCAATGTCGGTGAGCGGACGTAGTACATTTACAGAATCATTTACTTCATTTTTATTTGATGTTATTTTTATTGATGCTCCCGTTAAAGGAAAAGAAGAAGATTCAAAAATGCAATTAAAAAAAGCAATTAAAAATAATACTCCGGCTGCTTTTATTTTCGAGCCATTGATACAAGGCGCAGGTGGAATGATTATATATAACCCGCAACCACTTGAACAGCTTATTGAAATTTGTAAAACCAACGAAATATTGACAATTGCCGATGAAGTAATGACAGGATTCGGAAGAACAGGAAAATATTTTGCAACTGATTACATTAGCGTAAAACCCGATATGTTTTGCCTTTCAAAAGGACTTACCGGCGGAACATTGCCTCTCGGAATTACAAGCTGCACCGAAGAAATTTACAATGCTTTTCTTTCTGATGATGTAACTAAAACATTTTTTCACGGACATTCATTCACTGCCAATCCTATTGCCTGTACTGCAGCTATTGCAAGCATGGATTTGCTCGAAAGAAATGAATGTCGGGAAAATATTAAAATGATTGAAAAAGAACATAATAAATTTTGTGAAGCATTAAAAGGAAATTCAAAAATAAAGAGAGCCGAAAGCAGAGGAACAATAATGGCTTTGGAAATAGTAACCGGCGAAAATACTTCTTATGTAAATTCATTAAAAGATAAAATTTATAATTTTTTTATTGAAAGAGGAATAATACTTCGACCGTTGGGAAATGTTATTTATTTTATGCCGCCGTATTGTATAAAAGAAGAAGAAATTAAATTCGTTTATAAAGCTATTTTGGGTTTTTTAAATGAAGTTTAATTATAAGTGTAAATCACTAACATCCTAACATTATAAATTAAATTTCAATTGATTACAATTAAGTTCTTTGAAATCTTGTAGATAATAGTCGTCAAACAATTGCTGTATGGGGATTTTATCAATTA
>JBAZBZ010000015.1:0-22297 GCA_041671145.1 Bacteroidales bacterium
ATTCAGTCCGAATAAAGATTTGCTGAATGAAGGATTCATTCCGCAAGGATACCGTATTGACCCAAGCAACTTCACGATGCTCATCTTTAACCGCTGGGGAGAATTGATTTACAAAACCAATGATTTAAACAGTCCTTGGAACGGAAGGTATAACAACACAGGCGATTTGGTTGAGGTAGGTGTTTATGTTTACAGAGTGATTGTAAAAGAACTCGATGGACCAAAGCATGAATTTATCGGAAGGGTGAGTGTTATAAAATGAAAAAAGTTTAAAGTTCATAAACTTTTAGCATTTATCCTTTTTACTGAGGGGTAGTTAGCTAAAATAAAAACATTAATATTTACAAATAATACAGAAGATTTATAAACATTAAATTACCCCGAATTTGATTGTTTTTATTCAAATTTGGGGTTTTTATATTTTTTGACTTGCAGAAATTTTGTTTGTAGCGAATGAGCATAGAATGATAGGCGAATTGGCATGGACTGTGTGGCACAAACCAAAAACAAAAACTTATGCAAAGCAAAAGTGATAAATTAGATTTTAGTCATCAAGAAATATATGTCTTGGGGGTAATGTTATTTTTAACCTTGTGATTCGTATTAATAATTATTAAATTAAATTATTGTTTTTCTGCTAAAATTTTTTATTTTTGTCCGCTCAATTTTATGTTGATAAATTATTTTATGAATTTTGCAACTTATTAATATTTTTTTTGTCTTTATTATCTATAAAATGTTTGTAAAAGAATTAAGAAAAGTATCATATGACTTATTCCCAATTATCAACAAAAAGAATTGTAAAACCAAAATTCAAGCACTATTTAAACATAAACTATTAACTAAATAAACATCATAAAAATTATGAAAAATATTAAATCTTTTTTTGCCACTTTAAGCGTTTTATTTTTCTTTTTTACTTTTAGCACAAACGCACAACATCAAATAAATGCGGGCTCATACATAGGTACCGGTGCATCCAATTCCATAACAGGTATCGGCTTTCAGCCCGATGTGGTAATGATAAAAAGCCAAAATGGGATAAACGGCACATATTATAAATTTTCATCAATGCCGGCAAACGAATCGAAAAGTGTTATTTCTTTAGTAGCAATGGAAACAACTGCAATTACTTCTTTAGACCCCGATGGATTTACAGTTGTAAATGACAGTGTAAACGGGCTCGGTACAAATTATAGCTGGGTGGCATTCAAAGCCGATAATACTCTAAAAGTTGGCTCTTATGTGGGAGACGGAATTCATTCATTGGGTTACAAGCAACACATAACAGGATTGGGTTGTGGAAGAATGGATTATGTAGTAATAGTGCCAAACAAAGCACTTAATATACCTTTTTATTTGTATAACTACGATTCTCTTCCTGCACCAACATATACATTGGCAAGAGCTTATGCAGATATTAACGGTTTGCTTTCGGGTAGTTCTACCGCTGCTCAAGCTAAAACGCAAACATGGCAGATTGGAGCGATGGGAAATCCTGAAACAGATGGATTTGAAGTTGCGGACACCACCTCTCCTTTCGGAAACAGCACGGGAATACTTATGAATGAGGCAGGAGTTACCTATTACTATTGGGCAAACAAAATTCGCCAAAATTATTTTAACATGGGAACTTATGCAGGAGATGGTACAGACAATCGCCAGATTACAGGAGTTGGCTGTGACCCTTATGTAGTATTTGACCATACTTTTATGCCAAATCAAAGTCCTCCCGGAATTCCTGATTCTATGCAAATATTAGTACCGATATGGAGAAGCTTAGCCGATAGTGGCGATGTATCTCACTATTTTTTCAAATATACCAATAAAGATAATTTAATACAACAATTTATACCCGATGGATTTGAAATTGGCAACAGGCAAACTGTAAATAGTAATGAAATTATAACTGGTGTCCCCGAAACTTACTTTTGGGCAGCATGGTGTGCCAACCCTTGCCGCGACCCGAACCTGATTGTTCAGGGGGCAAGCGTATGCGATGGGTTGGTTGCAACAATAACGGTTAGCGGAGGCGTGTCATATACATGGGATAATTCTGAAACAACCAGTTCAATAACAGTCAACCCGACAATAACAACCACTTACACCGTTACAGGAACACAAGGAGCGGGATGTACAAATACTGCTTCAGCTCAGGTTGTTGTAAATATTGGAACAACGCCACCTATTGCAATATCTGGAAACACGCCAATATGTGCAGGAGCGTCGGCAACTATTATTGTTACCGGAGCAAATACTTATACATGGAATCCTTTCGGTACAAATGATACAATAACTGTTAACCCGACAATAACAACAACATATTATGTAACGGGAGCAGATGCAGGTGGATGCACTAATACAGATTCTGCCGTTGTTACAGTCAACCCGTTGCCCAATATCGTCGCTACAGGAAATTCGGTATGTTTAGGACAGTCTGTTATAGTAACCGTTACAGGAGGAGCAACATATACGTGGGATACTACTTCGAATAATGACACAATAACTGTTAGCCCAACAATAACAACAACGTATTTTGTAACGGGAACAGATGTAAATGGTTGTGCCAGTACATCACAAGCAGTTGTAACAATTAATCAGGCAAGTATAACAGCAACAGGTAATTCAACGTGTGCAGGAAAATCAACTACAATAACAGCAAGTGGGGGGGTTACATATACGTGGGATACCAACCCTACTCAAAATGGTTCAAATATAAATGTTACGCCAGCAGTTAACACGACTTATATTGTTACCGGAACTGATGGGACAAATGGTTGTACAAATACGGCTTCAGCAGTTGTATCAATTAATCCTGACCCTAAAATAACAACAACAGGAAACTCAACGTGTGCGGGAAAAGCAACTACAATAACAGCAAGTGGTGGGGACACATATACATGGAATACCATTCCTACTCAAAATGGTTCAACTATAACTGTTAGCCCAACAATCATCACAACTTATATTGTTACAGGAACCGATGCAAATAGTTGCACAAATACTAATTCTGCGACAGTTTCAATTTATACGGATCCAATAATTACAGCAAACGGACCATCAAATTATATTTGCAACGGGAAAAGTGCAACTATAATTGCAACGGGAGGTGTCACATACACATGGGTGCCGGGCAATCTTAACGGAAATGCCAATAATGTAACTCCTGATGTAACCACTATATATACAGTAACAGGAACAGATGGAAATGGCTGTACAAATATTGATACGGCAGTAGTAAAAGTTGACCCTCCGATTAGTGCAAGTATAACCGGATTTGACGAAATATGCGGAAGTGGAAATGGGCAGGTTTGTGTAAGTCCGAGTGGCGGAACACCAGGACAGGGGTATACTTATTCATGGAATATATCAGGTAGTTCTTCAAATTGTCTTAATAATATTCATGAAGGCGCATACTCTGTAACCGTTACCGACTCATTAGGATGTACTACAACAAGCGCAGTGAACAAAACCATTGGTAACCAAATAATCAACCCTGATGGTGATGCAACTGCCGATAAATATTTTGATGTGATTACCCATAAATTTATTTACGACTGGAATGGAACCAATGGTTCTAATTATAACTGGAACCTTGGCGATACTACTTACAGTAATTTGAAAAGTCCTACTCATACATACGAACATGATGGTACTTATACAATATATGTTACTGTAACTTCTTCAGATGGATGCACATCAAAAGATTCTTTAATTATTGAAGTTGTAACACCTACGAAACTTGAAGTTTTCAATGTATTTACACCAAACCATGACGGCATAAACGACAAATACAAGGTTAAATACGAAGGGGAGTTTTTATATTTCAAAATGATGATATTCAACCGTTGGGGAAATAAGTTGTTTGAAACGGGCGATATTGACAAGGGCTGGGACGGAAAACAATGGACAAAAGACGGAATGTCAGACGGAACGTATTACTATATAATTAGTGCTAAAGGTAAAGATATGGTTGAATATGAATTCCACGGATTTTTGACTTTAATAAGGTAAATGCTTGATGCGTAAATGCTTCAAAAATTATAAAAAAAGAGAAATAATTTTTTATTTCTCTTTTTTTTAAATTATTTATTATCACATAAATTTTATATTTTTCAATGAATCGAAGAAATTCATGCTGTTCAAATAAAGAGTAAAGCGAATTTTTTCTGAATATTTTACCGAATTTATTGCTTTCATTTGGTTTTCGATATCGGAAGACCAGAATACGGGAAAGTAAACCTCACAAATGTTTGGAATTACAGTTAAATCAATGCCTCCATTATATATTATTTTTTTTGAATCGGGGAATAATTTTCCTGCGTGTGAATAAGTGCCGATGTCGGCATATAATTTAAGAGGCAAAATTCCGGGAATTGAAGTTTTAACATTCAATGATGCAAGCCAGTCATTCGTTTGCCCAATGGGAGTATTGATTTTAAAAGCGCCATCAGTTTCGGTGAATTGCTGCGAAGCCAAACCGCTATAATCCGAACGACCTAAATAATAATTATCAAAAGTGTAATCTTCGTAACCTGCTTGTCCGTTCATACGGAAATTATAATTACCGTAATAAACTTTTTTCTGCTCCAAAAAAGCACCTGCAAAAAACCGCAAATCCAACCCTTTTTTCTTTTTATTATATGTCAACCTGTATTTAAATTCAAGTGAACTTTTAATAAAATCTACGTTTTGCTGGGTTTTTAAACTCAATACATAAGGATGCAGTGAATTACTGTTTTCAAATGAATAAATAATTTCATTAAACATAAGTTCCTGTTGTTTCTTCTCCATTTCTTTTTCATCACCGTTCCATACAAAAACATCTTTTGTAATATTTATATTTCTTAATTTTAAAGAATGTGTATAATCTGATGTAGGAATTCTTTTCTTAAAAACAAAAAGAAATTCGGGTTCAATTTTATAATATTTCAATAGTGGCTCGTAAGAATATGTATACTTTGCAAATGACAATCCGAATTTTATGTTCTGAAAAATTTGAGCGGGAAATAAATTATAATTAATATTTCCCCATCCCGATAATTCATTAGTACCAGTACTATACATGGGAACTAAAGTGTATTCGGTTTTCTTCTGGAATAATAAATGATTATAAAGCGTAACACCGAGCATAAACTTATCATAATTATTTATTCCTATTCCCGGAAAATAAAAAACCTGTCTTTTATCGGAATTATCAATGCTTCCAATAAAATTAAACTTTACTGGTTTTGATTTTTTGAAAATACCTTTTGTTTTTATGGAATTATTTTTTCTGTTGATGTCGGGAATTATTTCATTTTCATCAATTTTAAATTGAGCAAAATTATTTTTCGCCAAAGTGAATTTCTTTTTACCTGTGAAACCCTCATAATAGCTTGTTTCCACAGTATCCTTCGAGGAATATGATGTAATCGAAAATGGTGCTGCAATTTGTCCTTTATTTTTTATTTTTAATATCGAACTGTCACCCTCGTTTTTCAAAGAAGAAATTTTATAGTCAATTTTTTTTGTTGTGTTAAGCAAATCGTTAAAAAACCAATCGAGGTTTTGAGTTGTATTTTTGGTAATTATTTTTTTGAAATCTTCAGGAGAAGGATGTTTGTATTTCCATTCCTCAAAATACAGGTGCATAGCTTTGTCAAAATTTTCTTTTCCCATGTAAGTCATTAAATACCTCATGGCAATAGTGCCCTTTGAATAAACATCAGCAGCGTAATTATATGTGGTGTAGCACTCGGCGGGACTATTCAAGGGCTGGTCAGTATTTGTTAAAGCGGTTATTAAGTATGTTAATTCATCATATTTTGCAACTTTATATTTCCATAAATCAGTAACTCTTGCAATATTTTCGGGCAACCCGAGCATGTCTGTGAGTTTTCCTCCAACAGTATTTTCAATGTATCGCAATGTATAAAATGAATTTATGCCTTCATCCATCCACGGATTTTTTCTTTCATTTGAACCAAGCATTCCATAAAACCAGTTATGACCAACTTCATGAACAATAACTTCCCTTAAAACAAATGGAGTTCCGGAAGTTCCTATTACCGTAATGTTCGGATATTCCATTCCGGTACCGGCACTTATTGTTCCGTCAACAGCGGTAATATTATTGTAGGGATAATCGCCAACCCATAATGAATAATAATATATAGCATCGTTAATATATTCAATGCTCTTTCGCCAGAGATTTCCTTCGGCATTAGTGAACATCGCCCATGATGTAACTTTTCTTTCCGAATCAGGTGGTTTTATTTGTCCTTTCAGCACATTATATCTTTTATCGGCAAACCATGCAAAGTCGTGAATATTTTTCTGAATATATCTGATAGTTTTTGTATTTTTTGAAGATGGAGGAAACTGCATATCATTTCTGTTGAAAAAAATTATTTTTTGTGTTTCTTCAGCTTTTTTTGTGAGCCATTCAATTTCGCTTTCATTTTGCAAATCGCCGGTAGCACCAACGACATAATTTTCGGGCAAAGTAATGGTTACATCGAAACTTCCGAATTCGGAATAAAATTCACCCTGATGGAGGTAGGGCATCTGGTTCCATCCGTTTGCGTCGTACACAGCGGGTTTTGGATACCATTGAGTTATCTGGTAAGATTGGCTTACATGTCCGAAACGCGAAAATTTTCCGTCAGGAATTTTTACATGAAAAGGTGTTGATATGATAATAGTGTCGCCGCTTTTCAATGATTTATCAAGAATCAATTTGCAAATATCTATATTTAAAGAATCATATTTCCATTTTATTTTTTCATTATTAATTTTAAAATCAATACTATCAATATATCCCAATTGTTCTTGTTTTGCTTCATATAATTTAAAATTTCCGCTTTTCAGCAATTGCTTGTACAACGCAGAGGTATTGTCCTTATATGCATTGGGCCATAAATGAAAATAAATATATTCCAATGTATTTGGAGAATTATTTATGTATTGAATTTTTTCAAATCCACTAAGCTCATGATTGACATCATTGAGTTTAACACAGATTGTGTAATTCACTTCCTGCTGAAAATACTTCTGCGAAAAAGTTTTATTAAAAAAAAATATTAATAAAAGCAATGCAGTATACTTCACTATTGAATTCATAATTCTTAAATAATTGTGTGTTTATTTTTATAAAAAAACGCCACCAAAACACCAAATAACACCAAAAAATAAAAAACATAAAAATTACTTTGGTGTATTTTCGTGTTTTTGAGATTTGGTGGCAAAACATATTTTTAGTATGTTCAAAATTTCGTAAATTAATCTTTTATAATGATTATTTAAAAAAAGAGGTTGATTTTTAAAACCAACCTCATGTACCGTCTATATTATTTTACAATTTAATATTCGTCTTCATGAAAAAAGAAATCCTCTTTTGTAGGATAATCAGGCCAAATATCTTCAATACTGTCGTAAACTTCACCTTCATCATCGAGTTCCTGTAAGTTTTCAATAACTTCCATTGGTGCTCCCGACCTGAGAGCAAAATCAATAAGCTCGTCTTTTGTTGCAGGCCACGGTGCGTCTTCTAATTTTGAAGCTAATTCTAAAGTCCAATACATAAAATGTTTTTTTTATAATTTCGGCAAAAGTAAATAATTTAAAATCAAAAAGTCAAGCTTTTTTCAAAATATTATTGGCAAGTATGCATTTTTTTTATACAAAGTATATTTTTTGTATAATTAATACATAAAACCACTGTTTGCAATATACTTATAATATGGTATCATTTAAAACGGCTGTTTGGCAAGGTCTTGCATTTTTAATCAAAAAGTTAAAAATATTTATAATTTGCTGTTTTAACTAGTAACTCAATGACTGATACTATGCAATTATTAACAACAGGAAATTTTAAACTTATTTCTTTAGCGGCTGTGCATAAAGCTGAATATCTTTCCCTGTAATAGTTTTATTGCATAATATTATCAATCGTTCAACCACATTTCTTAATTCACGTACATTTCCTGTCCAATTAATTTTTTGCATTTCGGCAAAAGCATCGTCACTGAATTTCATTAAAGGTTTTCCCTGGTTTTCGCATAATTCTTTCAGAAAATGATTTGCCAGCAAAGGAATGTCTTCTTCTCGTTGATTAAGTGAAGGAACATCAATAACAATTACACTGATGCGGTGATATAAATCTTCTCTAAAATTCTTCTTTTCAATTTCTTCTTTTAGATTTTTATTTGTTGCTGCAATAACTCTCACATTAACCATAATCTCTTTCTCGCCTCCCACTCTCATGATTTTATTTTCCTGCAATGCCCTTAAAACCTTTGCCTGTGCCGATAAACTCATGTCGCCGATTTCATCAAGAAACAAAGTGCCGTTATCTGCCTGTTCGAAATTTCCTTTTCTTTGTTTTATTGCCGATGTGAAAGAACCTTTTTCATGACCAAATAATTCGCTTTCTATAAGTTCGGAAGGAATTGCGGCACAATTAACTTCAACAAACGGACTGTTAGCTCTGTTGCTTTTTTCGTGCAGCCATCGTGCAACAAGTTCTTTTCCTGTTCCATTATCGCCGGTAATTAAAACTTTTGCATCTGTGGGAGCAACCTTATCAATCATTTCCATGATTTTTGCAATTGCCGGTGATTGCCCTATTATTTCATTTGTCTGATAACATTTTTTCTTCAGAACTTTTGTTTCCGAAATTAAAGTTGATTTGTCCAAAGCATTACGAACACCAATAAGTAAACGATTCAAATCAATGGGTTTTTCTATATAGTCATAAGCACCTTTTTTTATTGATTCCACAACTGTTTCAATATTTCCATGTCCCGATATCATTATAACGGGAATATCGGGAAAAATTTTAATAATATTTTCAAGCGTTTCGATGCCATCCATTTTCTGCATCTTGATATCGCAAAGTACAACATCGTATTTTTCATTTTTTATTTTTTCAATGCCCTGCATTCCGCTTTCCGCATCGTCAACTTCAAATTTTTCATATTCGAGTATTTCGCGGATTGTATTGCGAATGCTTTTTTCATCATCAATTATGAGGATTTTTTCCATTTTATTGAGTTTGTTAAGTTTTTAAAGTTGGGAAGTGGTTCGCAATTTAATACCAAACCAATAGCAAGTATTTTCGATTCTTAAAAAAATGATTCTTTTCTCACAATAATTTCATAATAAACTGTATAATATTAATCATTAATACGGTTTTTGTATTTATCCGGATTTCGGTATGTGTTAAAAACAGCAACAATATTAATAATTTTAAGAGAATCGTCAACAGTATAAATAATAACAAATGGAAATCTTTTCAAAGGCAGGAAACGGGCGTTTCTATGTTTTTGTTCGCATGCATCTGGATGGCTTTTTATAAAATCAAGAAAAATATTAACCTCGTTAAAAAAGTATTTACCAAGCCCTTCCTTTTGCTCGTTGTACCATTTAATACTATTGGTCAAATCCGCTCTGGCTTCTTTTTCGAATTTCAGTTTGTAATTTCTTTTCATAACCCCTTTTCAATTTCTTTTTTGACATCATCCCAGTCGAGCAAGTTGTCAGGATTATAATTATCGAGGCGTTTATTAAGAATGGCTTTTTGTTTGTCAGAAAGCATATATTCTTCTTTTTTAGAGATTTTTTTAACAAAGTTTAAACTTTTCATAATTTCAATGAAAATATTTTCTTTGTTTTCGGGAATTGTAATATTATATTGTATCATAAAAAAGCGAATTAAATTTTAAAACAAAGATAGTGTTTTTGTTTTTCACTGCAAAATAACAAAGCTTTAGTAAACTTTCAAAGTTTAGTAAAGCTTTTAACCGACTGCTTTAAAAAGGATTTGCAAAATCAGGATTATTAATAAAAGTATTATCTGTAAGTGTTTTTAAGAATGCAATTAAATCCTGTTTTTGTTGAGCTGTAAGTTGAACACCGCCATCATTAACTTTTTTCATCAAAGGGTGAACATACGGCGACCATTTCAATCCTTCGCTGTAAAAGTCAATTACCTGTTGCAAAGTAGTAAATCTGCCATCGTGCATGTATGGACCTGTAAGTTCTATGTTTCGCAAAGTTGTTGCTTTATATGCACCTATGTCTTTTGAAACAAAGGTAACATGATATCTGTCCCTCGTATCAGTAAAAACAGTATCTTTAGCATTATTATAAAATAAATTTGTTGTAAATAAAATTGTTCCGTGACAATGGAAACAATCACCTTTTTCGGTATTAAAAATCACATAACCATTCATTTCAGAAGGAGTAAGATTTTCCTCACCTCTCAGATATTTATCAAACTTTGAATTTGCAGAAATCAATGTTCTTAAAAATTGTGCTATTGCTCTTCCCGCATTTTTGATTGTAATTATTTCCGAACCAAAGGCATTTTTAAACAAAGGGGGATACATAGGAATGTTTTGGAGCATTTCTTTTGCCCTGTTGGTATCGCTGAACATTTCATGCGGAGCGGTAATTGCCATCCAAATTATATCTTCAAGATTTTGTTTATTTGCGATTGGATTTTGCATATAAACACTGCCATTCCACAAATATCCATTGCTGTTAAATGCAAGATTAATAAACGGTAGCATAACGTGCGGCGTTTTAATTCCTGTAACTCCGTATCCATAGCCAGTTCCGTTTTCAAATGAATGGGATTGAATATGGCAGGTAGAACATGACATCAGCGAATCAGGATGGTCTCTGCCTGCAAGTCGTCCTTCGTAAAATAAATATCTTCCTAATTTAATACCTTCAACTGTCATCGGATTATCTGAAGGAATGTTCAATTGAGTAGGAAAAAAATTTGGGATTGTAATTATATAAGGTGTGGGTTTGTATTCTTCAAGAGATTTTTCTTTTTTGCATGATTGAAGACTAAACCCGAGAATAAAAAATAAAAACAAATATATTATTTCTAAATTTAAGGCATTTTTAAAAACAATAAAATTCGAGGCACATGAGAATTTTAAAACAGAGTTTACATTTAGTAAATGAGGTTTTAAAATTCGAGTGCAACGAAGAAGTTTGCAGTTTTTAGAGGTGCCTTTCAATCTTATTTATCATTTAAAGTTATAACCGGTATCATAATTTCCTCCATTGAAATTCCACCGTGCTGAAAAGTATTTTTGTAATAATTTACGTAATGGTTGTAATTATTGGGATAAGCAAAAAAATCATAACCTCTCGTAAAAATATAAGAAGAAGAAATATTGGTTTTAGGAAGATAAAATTCCAGAGGATTTCTTATTTCAAAAACTTCCTTTTTATTGTATTGCAAAGCTCTTCCCTGCTTGTATCTGAGGTTTGCGGTTGTATTTCTGTCGCCCAAAACTTTCACGGCATTATGTACAAATACGGAACCATGGTCGGTAGTGATTATTATGTTTAATTTTTTTCCTGCAAGTTGCTTCAATATTTCGAGAAGCGGAGAATGTTCGAACCACGATAAAGTTATTGAGCGGTATGCCGATTCATCTTTTGCAAGCTCACGTATAATTTCCATTTCTGTTCGAGCATGAGAAAGCGTGTCAACAAAATTATATACTAATACATTAAGTTTATTGTTAAAAAGATTATTTATATTTTCCGAAAACTTACTTCCCGCTGTATAATTTAGAATTTTGTTATATGAATATTTTATTTCTTTACCGGTAATTCTTTTAAGCTGTTCACCGAGCAATTCCGATTCAAAGCTATTCTTGGTTCCTTCCTCTTCGTCATTTAACCAATACTGAGGATGCAAGTTTTGAATTTCAAAAGGCATTAATCCGGCAAACAAACTATTTCTCGCATATTGTGTAACTGTAGGCAAAATGCTGAAATAAAGCTGGTCCTCAGCTACTCTGAAAGTTTCTTCTATAACCGGCTGCAATATTTTCCACTGGTCATAACGAAGGTTATCAATTAAAATAAAAAAAACGGGATTCTCGGATGACAATAGAGGAATTACTTTTTTTCTGATTAATGTTGGCGAAAGCACAGGAATATCTGAAGCTTTACCATTCAACCAACTTTGATAATTCTTTTCATAAAATTTAGCAAAAAGATTATTCGCTTCAAGTTTCTGCATTTTCAGAATTTCCACCATGCTTTCATCTTTTGCATTATCAAATTCAAGTTCCCAGAAAATTATTTTTTTATAAATATCAATCCATTCATTGTAATTAAGATTTTCACTCAGCCGCATTCCTATTTTCTGGAATTCCTGTTGATAAGCAGAATTTGTTTTTTCAACAATTAATCTTTTGTTTTCAAGATTTTTTTTGATTGCAAGAAGTATTTGATTTGGGTTCACGGGTTTTATAAGGTAATCCGAAATTTTGGAACCTATTGCCTCCTCCATTATTGATTCTTCTTCGCTTTTTGTAATCATTACGACAGGCAGATTCGGATGCAGGTTTTTTATTTTTACAAGTGTTTCGATACCTGTTAATCCGGGCATATTTTCATCAAGAAAAATTATATCAAAATCATGTTTTTTGATAATTTCCATGACAGCATTGCCGTTTGTGGCAGTGTGCACTTCATAACCTTTATCTTCTAAAAATAATATGTGCGGCTTCAGCAAATCAATTTCATCATCAGCCCATAATACAGTTACTTTTTCCATATACAGATTTTACTTTTATATATATAAAACATTATAGAACTAACATTATATTATGTTAAACTAAAAAAAAGTATTAATATTGGAATGTTTTTTAAAATACAAAATTAATCAATTGTGAGTGGAATTATTAAAAATAAAAGAAAAATAATTAACGACCCTGTTTGCGGATTTATAAATATCACCGACGATATTATTTTCGACCTTATTGAACATCGCTATTTTCAGCGTCTCAGAAGAATAAAGCAACTGGGACTTACTTACCTTGTTTATCCGAGCGCATTGCATACAAGATTCAGTCATGCAATCGGAGCCATGCACCTGATGACACAAGCAATTGATGTCCTGCGTTCAAAAGGGCATAATATTTCCGATGAAGAATCACTGGCTGCAAAAATTGCTATTCTTCTTCATGATATAGGGCACGGACCTTTTTCACATGCTTTGGAAAATTCAATAATAAAAGGAATTCAGCATGAAGAAATTTCGGAAATATTAATGAATAAGCTGAATGATGAATTTAACGGCAAGCTTGAGCTTGCAATAAAAATATTTAAAAACAAATATCATAAAAAATATTTACATCAATTGGTTTCGAGTCAGCTTGACATGGACAGATTGGATTATCTGCGAAGAGACAGCTTTTTCACAGGCGTTTCTGAAGGTGTTACCGGCACCGAAAGAATTATTAAAATGCTGAATGTAAAAAATAATGAACTTGCAGTTGATTATAAAGGCATTTATTCAATTGAAAATTTTATCATTGCACGCCGGCTGATGTATTGGCAGGTTTACTTACACAAAACAGTCATTTCTGCTGAATACATGGTTTTAAAAATTTTAAAAAGAGCCAAGGAGCTTGCAAAAAACGGAGATAATTTATTTGCAACTCCGGTTTTTTCGAATTTTCTTTACAATGAAATAAACAAACAATCATTTAAAAAAAACGATACAATCATTGAGAAATATACCGAACTTGACGACTATGACATTTTTTCTTCAATAAAAGTATGGACCAAACATGATGATAAAATTTTATCAATGCTTTGTAAAAACCTTATAAATAGGGTGCTTTACAAAATAGAACTTCAGAATAATGTTTTTGAAAAAAAATATTTTGAGCAGATAAAAAATAAAGTAAAAAAAATCATTAAAGTTGACGATAGCTTTATTGATTATTTTGTTTTCTCTGATTTTATTGAGAGCAATATTTATTTTCCACAAAAAGACAAAATAAATATATTGTTAAAAAACGATAATATACTTGATATAACCGAAGCTTCCGACCAACTTAATGTTGATGTGTTATCGAAAATAATTAAGAAATATTTTATTTGTTATATAAATTTTCACTAAATTTGTTTCTTTTTTAATATTTTAAAAGTTGTTAATAAAAGATAATAAAAGTTTATTGTGATTATTTTATTAAATTTTATCTTGCATTATCTTTTGATAAAGGAAAAATAACAAACCGAAAAAAATTGATGAAATATACAGCAAAGAAGTTGGCAGAGTTGTTAAATGGAAAAATAGAAGGCAACCCTGATGTTGAAGTATCGAGTTTAACAAAAATCGAGGAAGGAAAAGCGGGTTCTATATCTTTTCTTGCAAATCCCAAATATACTCAACACATTTATACCACAACCGCATCAATAGTGATTGTTAATAAAGAATTCATTCCTGAAAAAGAAATTACAACCACACTAATAAAAGTTGACGATGCATATAAAAGTTTTGCCATTCTGCTTGATGTATATAATAAAAACAAATACAATAAAACAGGAATTGAACAGCCGTCATACATTTCCAAAAATGCCTTCGTTGAAGAAGATGTTTACATTGGTGCATTTGCTTACATTGGAAATAATGTAAAAATCGGGAAAAATGTAAAAATATATCCGAACACATATATAGGTGATAATGCTCAGGTTCTGGAAAATTCAGTAATACATGCAGGAGTAAAAATATATCCCGATTGTATAATTGGTAGAAATTGCATTATACATGCCGGAGTGGTTATCGGAGCTGACGGATTTGGCTTCTCAACTGCAGATGACAAAAACACAAAAATTTGCCAGATTGGTAATGTTGTCATTGAAGATAATGTGGAAATAGGTGCCAATACTACAATTGACAGAGCAACAATAGGCTCAACTATAATCCGTAAAGGTGTAAAACTTGACAATCTTATTCAAATAGCACACAATGTTGAAGTTGGTGAAAATACTGTGGTTGCAGGGCAATCCGGTATTGCCGGTTCAACAAAAATCGGAAAAAACTGCATGATAGGAGGACAAGTGGGAATAGTAGGACATTTAAACATCGCCGACAGAGTAAAAATTGCCGCCCAGTCGGGCATAGCTTCGAGCATAGATGAAGAAGATGCAATAATTCAAGGCTCACCTGCATTTGATATTTGCAATTATAAAAAATCATATGTTTACTTCAGAAAACTTCCCGATATTGAAAAACGCTTATCAGACATTGAAAAAATAACAAATAATAAAAAATAATTCTATTAGTTATTGGTCAATAGTCATTAAATAAAAACCACAAACTAGTTTCAGTATCACAGAACTTTTATTAGTTCCATATAACACATGAACTGCCTTTTTACCAATGACTAATGACTATTGACCAGTGTTTATTAAGCAACAAACTCTTCAAGTTTCATACAGCTAATAATCATGATGTTTATTTATTTATCAAAATATATTTGCTTTAACTGTATTTTTTTTAATTTTGCAAACCATAAATAATTATCATTTAATGAGCGAAAAGCAAAAAACCATAAAAGAGCCCGTAACAATTTCCGGTGTGGGTTTGCACACTGGTGAGAATGTAACCATTACTTTCAAACCTGCTCCCGAAAATTACGGATATAGATTTCAAAGGGTGGATATTGAAAACAAACCTATTGTCATTGCTGATATTGATAATGTTGTAGATGTTTCCAGAGGAACGAGCATCGAACAAAACGGAGTAAGAGTGAGTACAATTGAACATACTTTGGCAGCAATTTCAGGATTAGGTATTGATAATATTCTTATTGAACTTGACCGTGTGGAAATGCCTATAATGGAAGGAAGTTCAAAGTCATTTGTAAACGCTTTATTAAAAGCAGGTATAAAAGAACAAAATGCCGAAAAGGAATATTTTGAGCTCACAAAAATCATAAATTATACTGACCCTTCCAGAAAAGTTGAAATAACTGCAATACCAAGTGATAAATTCAGAATATCGGTTATGATTGATTATAACTCACCGGTATTGGGCAGTCAGCACGCATCATTAAACAATCTTTCCGAATTTAAAGATGAAGTTGCAAATTGCAGAACATTTGTTTTTCTTCATGAATTGGAATATTTACTGAGTAATAATTTAATTAAAGGCGGCGACCTGAATAATGCTATTGTAATTGTTGATAAAGCTGTTACTGCTGATGAACTCGACCATTTAGCCAAATTATTCGGAAAAACAAAAATTGAAGTTAAAGGTGAAGGAATATTAAATAATATAAAACTATATAATCACAACGAACCGGCAAGACATAAACTACTGGATATAATAGGTGACTTAGCTCTGATAGGAACACCAATTAAAGCACATATTATTGCCATGCGCCCCGGACATGCTTCTAATGTTGAGTTTGCAAGAAAAATAAAACAACACATAAAAAAAGAAAAAACAACAAAAACTGAATTCTCCTATAACCCTAACACTCCACCTTTATATGATATAAATAAAATAAAAGAAATTCTGCCCCACCGTCCTCCATTTTTGTTAATTGATAAAATTCTTGAAATGAGTGATACTCATGTTGTGGGTTTGAAAAATGTTACTATGAATGAAACGTTTTTTACAGGTCATTTTCCAAATGAGCCTGTAATGCCAGGAGTATTGCAGGTAGAAGCATTAGCGCAAACCGGAGGAGTGTTTTATTTAAGCAGAGTGTCCGACCCCAATGATTATTTAACTTACTTTTTAAGAATAGACAATGTAAAATTCAAACAAAGAGTTGTTCCCGGCGATACTTTAATTTTGAGAATGGAATTATTATCTCCACTTCGAAGAGGAATTTGTCACATGAAAGGAACTGCTTATGTGGGAGATAAAATAGTAACAGAAGGAGAATTATTAGCTCAAATATTAAAAAAATCATAGAAAATGAATCAACCTTTTTCGTACGTTCACCCGCAAGCAAATATTGCAGACAACGTTGTAATAGAACCTTTCGTTACTATTAACAAAAACGTATCAATTGGAGCTGGCACATGGATAGGTTCTAATGTTACAATTATGGAAGGAGCAAGAATCGGGAAAAATTGTAAAATATTTCCGGGCACTGTTATATCTGCCATTCCTCAGGATTTAAAATTTAAAGGTGAAGACAGCGTTGTAATTATAGGTGACAATTGCACTATTCGTGAATTTGTAACAATAAACAGGGCAACAAAAGCAAGCTATCAAACAGTTATAGGCAATAATAACCTTATAATGGCGTATGTTCACGTTGCACACGATTGTATTCTGGGAGATAACTGTATTCTTTCAAATGCTACAACTCTTGCCGGCCACATTGCTGTTGAAGATTGGGCAATCATAGGCGGCATGGTTGCAGTTCACCAGTTTGTAAGTATCGGAACACATTCTTTTATTTCAGGTGGTTCATTAGTCAGAAAAGATGTTCCCCCATACACCAAAGCAGCTCGAGAACCATTGTCTTTTGTAGGAATTAATTCCATCGGGCTCAGAAGAAGAGGTTTTAGCCCCGAAAAAATAAAAGAAATTCAGGATATTTACCGCCTCTTATACCTTAAAGGTTATAATACTTCACAGGCAATTTCCATTATCGAAGCCGAATTGCCAGCTACTCCCGAAAGAGATGAAATAATTGCCTTCATAAATAATTCCAAGAGAGGTATTATGAAAGGATACAACAGAAAAAATACAGACAAAGAATAAAAAAGTTTGTTGTTTAAAATGTTTGTTGTTTGTAGTTAAAAGAGTCATTAGTCAATAATAAAATGGTACCGCTAATCAAATATAGTTCTTTGTGTCCTTTGTGAAATTTTCTTTGTTAACTTTGTGGTTATATTTTTTTATCACAAAGAACACAAAGGTTTACACAAAGTTCACGAAGTTTAAATATTGAATTTAACTAACAACAAAATTCCGAAACTTTAGACATTAAACTTTAAACTATTAATTTTACCCAAATTATTAAAAAAACATTTTTTATGAAAATTGCAGTTGTAGGAACAGGATATGTAGGATTGGTTACAGGTGCCTGCTTTGCCGATGTTGGTATTGACGTAGTGTGCATTGATATTGATGAAAAGAAAATAAATAATCTGAAAAAAGGAATCCTTCCGATTTATGAACCCGGATTAAATGAAATTGTAAGCAAAAACATGAACAAAGGAAGATTGAATTTTTCAACAGATTTAAAATCATTTATAAATGACATTGATGTAATTTTTATTGCCGTGGGAACTCCTCCCGATGAAGATGGAAGTGCGGATTTGAAGCATGTTTTGAGTGTTGCCAATGAAATAGGCAAAAATATGAACAAGTATCTGGTAATAGTTACTAAAAGTACAGTTCCTGTTGGCACTGCCGAAAAAGTAAAAGAAGCAATCAGTAATGAAATTAAAAAACGTAATGTAAATTACGAATTCGACATTGCATCAAATCCAGAATTTCTGAAAGAAGGTGCAGCAATCGAAGATTTTATGAAGCCAGACAGAATTGTTATAGGTGTAGAATCTAAAAAAGCAGAAGAAATAATGTACCGGCTTTATAAACCGTTTGTATTAAACGGACACCCGATTATATTTATGGATATTCCTTCTGCCGAAATGACCAAGTATGCTGCAAATGCAATATTAGCAACTAAAATAAGTTTTATAAATGATATTGCAAATATTTGTGAAATAACAGGCGCCGATATAAATATGGTAAGAAAAGGTATCGGAAGTGACTCAAGAATAGGAACTAAATTTATTTATCCCGGAATAGGTTACGGAGGTTCATGTTTTCCTAAAGACGTGAAAGCATTAATCAAAATTGCCGAAGAAAATAATTATCATTTAAAAATTTTAAAAGCAGTTGAAGAAGTTAATGATGCCCAAAAATCAATATTGTTCAATAAGTTAAAAAAATATTTCAATAATCAAATTCAGGGGAAAAACGTTGCATTGTGGGGATTATCATTCAAGCCGCAAACCGACGATATGCGTGAAGCTGCATCGTTAGTATTAATTGAAAAGCTGCTGAATGCAGGTTGTAAGGTTAAAGCTTATGACCCTGTTGCAATGGAAGAAGCCAAACGCTTGCTCGGAAATAAAATTGAATTTTGTAATAATCAATATGAAGCATTGAAAGATGCTGATTGCTTGTTGTTAGTTACCGAGTGGACAGAATTTCGCTTTCCTGATTTTGAAGAAATAAAAAAACTTTTAAAAACACCTGTTATTTTTGATGGAAGAAATATATATGATAAAAACGAAATGATGGAATTGGGATTTGATTATTTCTGCATAGGAATAAAAACAAAATAAAATGAAAAAAATACTAGTAACCGGTGGTGCCGGTTTTCTCGGTTCACATCTTTGCGAAAAACTTTTAAATGAAAACAACGAGGTTGTTTGTCTTGATAATTATTTTACAGGCGACAAAAGCAATATCGTTCATTTATTGAATAACCCGTATTTCGAGCTGATTCGCCACGATGTTACAATGCCTTTTTTCATTGAAGTTGACGAAATATACAATCTTGCTTGTCCGGCATCACCGATACATTACCAGTACAACGGAATTAAAACCGTTAAAACATCAGTGATGGGGGCAATCAACATGCTCGGTCTTGCAAAAAGAATAAAGGCAAAAATTTTACAGGCATCAACAAGCGAAGTTTACGGCGACCCAGAAGTGCATCCGCAAAAAGAGGACTACTGGGGACATGTAAATCCAATCGGCTCAAGAGCTTGTTACGACGAAGGTAAAAGATGCGCAGAAACTCTTTTTATGAATTACCAGCATCAAAATAATGTAAAAATAAAAATCGGCAGAATTTTCAATACTTATGGACCACGCATGCATCCCAACGATGGCAGAGTTGTTTCAAATTTTATTGTTCAGGCATTGAAAGGCGAAAATATCACTATTTACGGCGACGGCAATCAAACAAGAAGTTTCTGCTATGTTGATGATTTGATTGATGGAATGCTCAGATTAATGAATACTGATGATACTTTTATCGGACCCGTAAATCTTGGGAATCCTAATGAATTTACAATAATCGAACTTGCTGAAAAAGTTTTGAAACTCACAAATTCAAAATCAAAATTAGTTTTTGAACCATTGCCCGAAGATGACCCGATGCAGCGAAAACCAGATATTTCACTAGCAAAGAAAATCCTGAAATGGGAACCCAAAATTCAACTCAATGAGGGATTGGTAAAAACAATTGAGTATTTTAAAAATAAAATAAAATCGTAAGATTATAGTCGTAAGTAGTAAGAAAAATATAAAATGCAAAATATTTTAGTTACCGGTGCAAAAGGACAACTTGGCTACGAAA
Organism: Bacteroidales bacterium; assembly: GCA_041671145.1. Classification (NCBI taxonomy): domain Bacteria; kingdom Pseudomonadati; phylum Bacteroidota; class Bacteroidia; order Bacteroidales; species Bacteroidales bacterium. The sequence goes on from JBAZBZ010000015.1 coordinate 20,160, forward strand.
TAACAAAGCTTTCGACAAATTATAAAAAATTTAATTTTATTTTTACAGATGTTGTAGAATTAGACATTACTGATTTTAAAGATTTAGAATTATTTTTTAAAAATAATAAAATTGATTTTGTAATTAACTGTGCAGCTTATACTGCTGTTGATAAAGCTGAAACAGAAAAAGAATCTGCAAAACTTCTTAATTCAGTTGCTCCTTCTTTTCTTGCCGAACTCTGCGAAAAATATAATTGCAAATTAATTCATATTTCCACCGATTATGTTTTTGACGGCACTAATGTAAAGCCATATACAGAAGAAGACAAAACAAATCCTGTTTCAGTTTATGGAAAAACAAAACTTGATGGTGAAAATGAAATAATTAAAAAAACAAAAAATGCAATTATCATTCGCACTTCGTGGCTTTATTCTACTGTTGGCAATAATTTTATGAAAACGATGATTTGGCTTGGAAAAGAAAAAAGTGAAATAAATGTTGTTTCCGACCAAACCGGAACACCAACGTATGCAGGCGATTTAGCAAAAGTAATTTTAGATATCATCAGTAAAGTAAAAAATGAAATACCAAAAAAAGTTGAAATTTATAATTTCTCAAATGAAGGTGTTACAAGCTGGAACGAATTTGCAGTTGAAATTTTTAAACTTGCAAAAATAAATTGCAAAGTTAATCCTATTGAAACAAAAGATTATCCTACACCTGCAAAACGCCCTAATTACAGTGTTTTTGACAAATCAAAAATTAAAAAAGATTTTAATATTACTATTCCCGATTGGAAAGACAGTTTGAAAGTGGCAGTGGAAAAATATTTGAAATAAAATCAAAAAAAAATTTTACCGCTAAGTCGCAAAGACGCAAAGAAAAAAAACAAAATAAGACAAATATGATTGATGCAAATATTCTCGAAAAAGCCAATAATTGGCTCAAAGGCAATTTTGACGAAGAAACAAAAAAGCAGGTTGAATTTCTAATTAAAAATAATCCAAACGAATTAATTGATTCGTTTTATACTGACATGGAATTTGGAACCGGTGGTTTAAGAGGAATAATGGGCGTTGGTACAAATCGCATGAATATTTACACGGTCGGAATGGCAACTCAGGGACTTGCAAATTATTTGAAATCGGTTTATAAGAATACTGAAATAAAAGTTGCAATCGCATTCGACAGCAGGAATAATAGCAAGGAGTTTGCACAAATATCCGCTGATATTTTCTCTGCAAATAATTTCAAAGTTTATTTGTTCGAATCGCTGAGACCTACTCCAGTTCTGTCATTTACAATCAGACATTTAAAATGCCAGAGTGGAATTGTAATTACCGCATCACACAATCCCAAAGAGTACAACGGATACAAAGCATACTGGTCGGATGGTGGACAATTAATAAATCCTCATGACAAAAATGTTATTGCCGAAGTTCAGAAAATTAAATCAATTGACGATGTTAAATTTTCTAAGAAACCCGAAACCATTACAATTATAGGTGAAGAAAATGATAATATTTATTTGAACGAAGTAAAAAAACTTTCACTTCATCCCGAATCAATTGAAAAATGCAGTGATTTAAAAATTGTTTATACTCCGCTTCACGGTGCCGGTGTGAGGTTAGTTCCCGAATGTTTGAAAAGATTTGGCTTTAAAAATATCATAACAATTCCCGAACAAATGCTCAGCGACGGAAATTTCCCGACAGTAAAATCTCCGAATCCAGAAGAACCTTCCGCTTTGGAAATGGCTGTCAACAAAGCAAAAGAAATTGATGCTGATGTTGTACTTGCAACCGACCCCGATGCCGACAGAGTTGGCATTGCTGTTAAAGACAATAAAAATAATTTCATTCTTTTAAATGGAAATCAAACCGGCTCGCTGCTTGTTTATTATATTGTGAATGGATGGAAAGAAAAAAATAAAATTTCAGGAAAAGAATTTATTGTTAAAACAATTGTTACATCACAATTGTTTGCTGATATTGCCGAAAAAAATAAAGTTGAATGCATTAATGTACTCACAGGTTTCAAATTTATTGCCGATATAATAAAACAAAATGAAGGCAGCAAAACCTTTATCTGCGGCGGCGAAGAAAGTTATGGTTATCTTGTCGGTGATTTTGTGAGAGATAAAGATGCTGTAATTT